>CAZYMK010000466.1:0-2355 GCA_964648885.1 uncultured Geobacter sp.
TGGGCCATTTCCATTGCTGCCAGCCACTGCACAAAGTCAACCATCCGCTCTGGGTTGGTGATCTGGGCTGTGCTAAGGTACTTGAATATCTCAGCGATCAGGTCGAAGAGCCCACGCAGGATGTAGGGTAGGTCCGCATTGAATTCCTGCACCAGTGCCGTGTCGGACTTGCGCTGATCCTCCGGTATGGTATTCAGGTGGATCGGCAGGCAGCGCTGTGCCAAGTCGGGTTGGTTCACAAATGAGTGTATGCCATTCAGCACCAACGCCGCATGGAGATTCTGCATGGCCATATCTGAATCAGTATAAAGTTGGCGGGAGCTGATGACTCCTCCGGTGGCTGCAATGCAGAGGATGTCGGCCATTGCTGGACTGAACCCCCGGATATTGTCATAGAAAAGGATGTGACTATTCTGTGCTGCGATGGCCAGGTCTTTAGCGTTGGCAGGCAGGAGTTGCAGACCGATGCGGGAAGGGTCAATCAATTTTGACAGGATGTTGTTACACAAGGAGGATTTGCCACTGCCCTGGCCACCGTTCAGCACCAGAATGGGGTACTTGCTGGTGGCCTGCTTTGGATGGGCCAGTACGTAGGTGATCCAGCCGACCAACAGTACTGCTGATGCAGGGTGCATATTCAAGTACTTTTTGAGCCGGTTCAGATCGCCTGTCTCTGCAGGCACGGCCATTGGCAGGGATACAGTAGAGCGAGAAAACAACACTCCCGATCCGGTCGATATGATCTCGACTGTTCCGGCTATGATCTGAACATGGGTGTGTGCATCGTCGCCCAGATCAATGACCACACCGTTCTTGATTGGTGCTACCCGGTGCCAAACATTGTTGATGATCTTTGCCGTTTCAGCGTATCCTTGCAGCATTGCATTGATGTCGCCAAGATCGTTCTTACGCAGGTTGATGCCTAATTCCAGGGCACGCTCCCTGATGATATTGTTGAAACTTCTGGAGCCGACCGCCACAACGTATTGGTTTCCAGCATCGCTGCGTATGGAGTAGGCTTTACCATCTTGGCCAAGCACAATTTTTTCGCTATTGATCAGGTTTGCGGGAAAATTTTTCGCCCTGGAGAAACGGCTAGTCGTGGTTACTGGCAATTCCGTCGGCTCTGCCGTCGGGATTACGGCAGGAAGGTTCGATGCTGATTCCTCTTCTGCTTCTTCTGCTGCTGCTTCTTCTGCTGGTGGTGCTGCTGGTGCTGTGTCCTGCACTGGCTGGAATTTCGGTACAGGTGGTTTGAGCATTGCCGGATCGATGAGGGTGCCTGTCTGTGTGCTGCTGTGCTGTTGTTCGTTTGCCATGTTGTTTCTCCTTCTGAGGGGTGATAGGGAGCTGATCCCTTCACCTCCTTGCATTTCCAGTAAGGAGAAAAACAAAACAAAGGTAAAAATTGTGTATTTATTACAGTATATTACAAATATTGTGCATTTATATTATTTTTCTTTAATGTTTTTTCTTCGGACACAAAAACAACTATTACGGATAGTTACAAAACCAGACAATACAGCCACCAATGAATGTGCTGAGGATTTCTAGTAATCGGAATCGGCGCGGAACTTTCTGGACCCAGCATTATCCTCTGTGTAGCTTCTGTTTTCTTCATGAGTTGTTGATCTCTTCTCAATCCTTTCAGCAGCATTGGATTCATCATTTATGATAGTAAACTTGGGCTTCAATCCTGTCTCAGGGATGTATGGCTCAAATGGATCCCCTGAAAGTCCTACCCATTTGCACAGGATTCGCCTGAGTTTGGAGATTGCAGTACTCTGCTGCGGTGTGATTCGTTTTTCCAGAAATCTCGTGTCTAAGCTTAGACCTACAAGTATGCCTCCAAGCTGATTTGGTTCAGATTTGGCCATCCCCATCAGTTCAATCTTTCTGAAGTGGGTCTTTTTTCTATCTTTACCTTTTATGAAAAGCCCAATGTTGTAGTCTCTCCAAATTTTAATGGTGATGTCACTCCAACAAACATTTTTCAGTGCTTCATTTTCTGGGCTTTTTTCTGGTGTCCATTCGGGTATCCCAATGCCGTATCTATCGGAAGCCCAATCGGCAATACTCTCCAAAGTAATGCGGCACTGGCTGGAAGCGTCCCCAGCAAGCACGATCATCGAGTCTTGCTCTTTCTTGATCTCTTCCTGAAGGCTTTCCAGCAGCAGTATTGTGAGCAGATGCCTTGCCTTGCAGGACTCCATGCGTATCTGGAGTGATTTGATCTCTGTCTCTGGTAATCCGTCTATGCGTGCGTTCTCATAGTCAACTTCTGCTTCCTCCAGAAAGGCAGCCGTCATTTCCGACAAGGTGCAGCCTGTTGGGATGTAGTCTTGGTTGACCATT
>CAZYMK010000467.1:0-1429 GCA_964648885.1 uncultured Geobacter sp.
TGAAAAGGATGGCAGCCGGATCTATGGCGTACTGCGGGGGATCAGCTCCGGTAACGGCTATATTAAAACCAGCTACAACAAAACTCTGGAAAACACACTGCAACAGGCCGGAGTTAGCTCAGAAAGCATAACGCTGGTTGAGGCCTCGGCCTGCGGTGTTCCTCAACAGGATCAGGCTGAGGCAGACGCATTGCAGCTTGCATTTGGGGAACAGGCATTTAGGGGACACGTATCAAGTACATGTCCCCTAAATGCTTGTTCCCCAAATACAAAAGCAAGCCCGGTCTTTGTCAGCAGTGCAGCAGCACGTCTGGGTCATACCGGCGCAGTGGCAGGCCTGGCATCACTGCTGCAGGGGTTGCTCAGTCTGTATCAGGAGATCATCCCTGCCGGCGGCAATCCTGAGACATCCCTTCCTGCATTTCGCAACAGCCGGTTACAACTTGCCCCTACCCCCCGCTACTGGCTCCGCAATCGTGAAGATGGCCCGCGCCGTGCTCTGGTGGCAGTAACAGCAGTGGACGGCTCATGTTCTCAGGTTCTGCTTGAGGGTTGGGACGGTACCCGGCCGGAATCAGCTGCAGCAGAACGACGTGCGCCCCTCGGCCCATGCCGTGAGCTGCTGTTCCCGCTGGTGGCCGACAGCCTGACTGAGCTGGCTGCAGAACTGGATCTGCTGCAGCAACGGCTGCGTGCAGCAGGCAACAATCTTCCAGGTCTGGCTGCTGAGTATTGCATCAGAATCACCCTGGAGACCACACTGCCGTTCGGCATGGCCCTGGTTGCTGCTGATACTGAACAGCTTGAGGCGTTGATCGAGCAGGCCCGTATCTGCCTGCAGCGCAACGGCGAGCTGACTGATCTGCCGATTCATCTGCGTGATCGCCTGTTCTTCAGTACCAGGCCGCTGGTACAACAGGGACGGATCGCCTTTGTCTTCCCCGGTTCAGGCAACCATTATCCTGACATGGCCCGTGAACTGCTCGGCTTTTGGCCAGCCATCCTCCGGCAGCAGGATCAGGAAAATCGCCGGCTGAAAGACCAGTTTCAACCAGAGCTGTTCTGGGCAGGCATGGACAGTGTAAGGTTGAATGACAACCACCGGGCTGTGATTTTCGGACAGGTTGCAACCGGCTGTGCAATCAGTGATCTGGTACGCAGCTTCGGGGTCACCCCCACTGCACTTATCGGCTACAGCCTGGGTGAATCTGCCTCTCTGTTCTCAAGCCGGGCCTGGACAGACCGCGATCTGATGTACACCCGGATGCAGGAATCCACCCTGTTTACCGATGATCTGGCTGGAGAATGCCGTGCTGCACGGATCGCCTGGGGGCTGCCTGAGGGGGAGCCTGTCAACTGGACCCTCG
Organism: uncultured Geobacter sp.; assembly: GCA_964648885.1. Classification (GTDB taxonomy): domain Bacteria; phylum Desulfobacterota; class Desulfuromonadia; order Geobacterales; family Pseudopelobacteraceae; genus Trichlorobacter. The sequence continues at coordinate 1,368 of CAZYMK010000467.1, forward strand.
GTGTGGTGATGGCTCCAGCTGACAAGGTGAGACAGACGATTAAGGAAATGCAGGCAGGTTTT
>CAZYMK010000467.1:1439-1975 GCA_964648885.1 uncultured Geobacter sp.
GCCCCTGCCGTACCGGGTCTACCTGCTGCTAATCAATACCCCTGATGAATGCGTGATAGGTGGCGACAACACTGCCGTAACCGATCTGGTCAGGCGCCTTGACTCCCATTTCTTCCCGCTGTACGGGGTGACCACAGTACATTGCGAGGCGGCGCAGCCGGTTGCCGGGCCCTATCATGACCTGCACCTGTTTGATACCAATCCACCTTCCGGTGCAACCTTCTACAGCAATTCCAGAGGGGATCGTTTTGAGCCGACCAGGGAGAGCTGTGCTGCCGCGATCCTTGATCAGGCCTTGCACGGCATTGACTACCCTGCCACCATTGAAGCTGCTTACCGTGATGGAGTGCGCCTGTTTCTGGAGATGGGGCCCGGCAACTCCTGCAGTCGGATGATATCACGCATTCTGGACGGACGCCCCCATCTGGCACGTTCTGCCTGCTTTAACACCCAGGATCAGGTTCTTAATCTTCTGCGCCTGCTGGGCAGCCTGGTGGCGGAACGGGTACCGCTGGATCTGTCGCCACTCTGCATGG
>CAZYMK010000467.1:2028-2355 GCA_964648885.1 uncultured Geobacter sp.
ACCAGTCAGAATCGTCAGACAAAAAAAACACTTTTTGAGGCACCTCCCATTGCTTCTGACCTGCTGCAGCAGTTTTCACAGGCCCGGACAGCCAGTATCGCTGCCCACGAGGCATTTCTATCCTTCAGCAACAGCCTGACCCAGTCCATGGCCCAGGCCTTGAGCCTGCAGGCCAGCCTGCAGCAGGCACTGGGTGGTTCGGCTCCGCTCACCAACCCCACTCATCCGATTTCCAGCACCCGCACCCTAAACGAATTCGAAGGGTACCCTGAGCCAAATCGTAACATTGCCTTTAACCGCGAGGCCTGCATGGAGTTTGCCATCGGT
>CAZYMK010000468.1:0-2351 GCA_964648885.1 uncultured Geobacter sp.
CTATCGAAGCAGCCCGGGCCGGTGAGCACGGTAAAGGGTTTGCCGTGGTGGCCTCAGAAGTCCGCAAACTGGCTGAGCGCAGCCAGACCGCAGCCGGTGAGATCAGTGAACTGTCCGGCCGCAGCGTACAGGTAGCCGAGTCTGCCGGTCAGATGCTGACCGCCATCCTGCCTGATATCCAGCGCACTGCCGAACTGGTGCAGGAGATTTCAGCAAGCAGTAAAGAGCAGGATGCCGGTGCTGATCAGGTCAACCGCGCCATTCAGCAACTGGATCAGGTTATCCAGCAAAACGCCAGTGCAGCCGAAGAAATGGCCTCCACCACTGAAGAGCTGGCCGGACAGGCAGAACAGCTCAAGAGCACCATTGCCTTCTTCACCATTGACACTCACAGCGCCCAGCGTGCCCTGCCCCACCGGCCGCAAGCGCACGCAGCTCCGCAGCAGCGTCCCATGGTGGCCCATACCGCAGCTCCCAAACCGTCTGCAAAAGCGGGCGGCGTGCATATTGACCTGAACCCGGCAAAAAGAGACAGGGTGGATGAGGAGTTTGAAGCATACTGATTCTGCGCCATACAGAACGTGTAGTGCCGGGGGAAGAGAACTGCTCTTCCCCCGGTTTGTGTGATATGCTGGCAGCAACTATCCCAGCAGCTTGAGGTTCCCAATCTTGAAACGCATCCGTATTTCCCTGCTCCTGAAGATCTTTATCCCCAGCGCCCTGCTGCTTGCTCTGTTTTTCGGGCTTATCTGGCTTTATGTCGTGCCGCTGTATGAGCAGCATTTGCATACCGATCGTTTCAACTCATCAGAACGGGTGTTAGCCGTCGTGTTCAGCAGCCTGGATCGGATGCGTTCGCAAGGCAGCAGCCTGGGGCTGACTGACGCCGTGATCAGAAAGCGGGCACTGAAATGGCTGCGTGAATTTCGCTACACGGTTGACGACTACGAACATTACATCTGGGTGCATGACCTGCAGGCTGTCATGCTGATGCACCCCCACCAGCCGGTGCTTGAGGGGAGCAACCTGAAAGAGTATCACGACTCAAACGGCCTGCCGGTATTTAGCACCATGAACGAGCTGGTGTGTACAAGCGGCGGCGGAATCATCCACTACACCTGGCCACGGCCGGACGGAACAGCTGCAGAAGACAAGATCTCCTACGTGAAGCTGTATCAGCCGTGGGGTTGGGTGGTTGGCAGCGGTGTCTACCTGGGAGACATCACGAAACACACCACTATGCTGCGCAAACGATTGCTGGCAGGCACCAGCCTGACGTTTTTTGCCGGGTTGGTAATCTCGTTGCTGATTGCTCGCCGTGTGAATCGACCCTATCAGGAGATGCATCAGTTTGTGGATCGCATTGCGGATCAGATGGATGGAAACAATCAATCTAATCAGGCATCTGAGAGTGAAACAGATCGTGCGATCACGACCATGCAACGGCTGCTGGATGAGGCTCGGCAGGCAAAAGAACAGGCAGAGCGGGCTAACGAACTGAAGAGCAGCTTTGTTGCCATGACCGCCCATGATCTGCGCACACCACTTGCCAACATTGCAGGGCTGGCCGACCTGATGCTTGAGGATCAGGAGTCATTGACCGGCTATCAGCAGGAAACGGTCAGTCTGGTCTCCTCAGCCGCCCACAACCTGTTGCAGCAGATCAACGATTTGCTTGATCTGAGTAAAATCGAGGCCGGCAAGTTTGAACTGCACTACCGGGTTACAGACATTGATCAGGTCTGCACTGAAATTGTACGATTGGCAGACCGGCAAGCCGCACAGAAAGGGATTGAGCTGCGCTACCTTCCTGCCCACCCTGCTGTTCCAGCGCTCTTGTGTGACCCGGTGCGCATCCGCCAGATCATCACCAACCTGGTGGGCAACGGGATCAAGTTTACCAGTAGCGGTTCAGTCACGGTTACGCTCAGCTGTTTTGAATCAACCAGCGCAGACAGCAGCACCTTTACCTGTCCCGACGGAGCGATCCGGGCAGAGTTGCAGATTGTGGTGGAAGACACCGGCATCGGTATTCATGATGAAAAACTGTCAGAGATCTTTGACGCCTATCAGCAGGCCGAGCGCACCACCAGCTTTCATTTTGGTGGCACCGGTCTTGGACTGGCCATCTGTTCAAAGCTGGCCCTCCTGATGGGCGGCACCATCAATGTTACCAGCCAACCAGGCAAGGGCAGCCGTTTCTGTGTCACCCTGCCGGTCGGCATGCTGCCGGGTGCGTCCTCAGCCTGCCAGGTTGATGCTGAACACCTTTCCTGCCAATCGCCGCCGGAGCAGCCATGAACAACCTGACAGGTAGTCAACCAGAGATAGCCGACGCTGGGCCTGTGTTA
>CAZYMK010000469.1:0-639 GCA_964648885.1 uncultured Geobacter sp.
GGTCTTGATATCCTGGCCGGTGGTAAGGACGAATTCTGAACCTGCTTCGTTGCTGGCGCCCAGTACCACGATCTCGGCATCAACCTGTGCCTGAGTTGCTGCGGTGCTGGTGAAACCCTTCATCCAGGAACGCACATCGGTCAGGGTGGTCTCTTTGTAGGAGAGGATCTCTTCGGTGGTGTTCAGGCTGGTGGTGAACAGGCTGGCGGTGGTAACCTTGTTGCCCAGGGTTTTGGCGTCATCAGGTTTACCTGCTCGCTGTAGGTAAGACCGGCCAGCATTGCGGTGGCCTCTGCGGAGTTGCCGAAGGCATTGACGATAACGCCCCAGTCGCCTTTGGCGGCATCAAGCTTGCCTTTCCAGTATTCCAGGCCTGCCGGATCTGCGGGACGGCCATAGTAACCAATGTACGCTTGTTGTACCTGAGTAGTGTAATCTGCCATGCTGTAATTCCTCCTGGTTTGGTAGACTTATCAAGTCTGGTTGGTGTGTGCCCTCATAAAAAGGTCAACACGGATGAATAATTAGATACCTGTTTGTCACTTAACCTCTCGCTTCATACAAGTAACGTTTCTTTGATGAGTTACCTCCTGAATGGTGTGTAATTACAAGCTGTTAAAATCAATATAGGGTGCTTCC
>CAZYMK010000469.1:827-2343 GCA_964648885.1 uncultured Geobacter sp.
CTCTGTTTTTGTTCTGTTTTTTCATTTTACCCCCTACCGCAGCTCAACCACGTAACTTTCACTGACAGGCCGGTTGGTGGCCTTGTCCAGGGTAACACCGGCAATGGCCATGACCAGCAGGGGATACTGCCCCGCTTCTGCAGGGTCAAGGGTCAGGGTGTAGCCACAGTTTGCATCGCTGGTGGCGTTGGGCTCGCCGTCATCAAGCTGGCGGTTCCCGTTTTTATCTGCAAAGACCACCGCCTTGACCAGACAGCTGTCTGGCGTTGCTCCGGGCAGTGAGGCCTTGATCACACCGGTGCCGCCGGTGCCAACCCCGCCCACAATCACGCCGCTGCCGCTTTCTGCAGTGGTCAACCCGCTGCCGCATCCGCCTGCGCTAAAAAGAGCTGCACTGATCAGGCACGCGGCAGCGAACCCCTTTGCAAACCAACCGGTATGGAACGCGCTCCATTTCATTATTGGTTTTCCTTTGTCGAGGTAGTGGCGGTTCTTCGACGCCCTCCTCTTGCCGCGTGCGGCGCCGGGGGTGGCGCAGTTGATTCCGCAAAACTGTAAAGTCCGATACGTACCCGCTGGTCCTGCGGGCGGCCTGCCTGACGGTCTGCTTCAATCAGCCCGGTCATGGCCGGCACCAGGGCATCACGCAGCCCCTGCCAGTGGTTCATGATCAGCGGCGCCAGGGCCTTGACCGATGCTTCGGAAAGCTCATCACCAAAAACGGCCTGTTCGTGGTGTTGCGCTCCGTCACCCAGTACGTTGGCAACCGCCCCTGCCAGATGATCGCCCACGTTGTCGGCCAGCAGGGCAAGCATGGCGCCGGTATCGGCCTCCGGGACGTATTCGCTGCGGCTGAGCTGTACCTGGTCGGTCTCTGCATCGTGCCGGACCACCCCCAGCCGGATCAATTCCTCCAGCAGGCTGCGGGGGTGCACATCACGGGTCACGGACTGGGCAAGGCTCTCAAAGCTTGGCGCAGCCCCCTGGCGTTTAAGGGGCAACGGAGCACCATCCTGATCGCGACAGGTCTTGTCCGTGGTCCAGCGGGCGATGATCTCGGCGGCCAGCGGCTGCCGGGCACTGCGCCGGGGGGCCTTTGCCTTGACCAGCCGGGTTACTTCCCGCCGGTTGATGCCGGTGGCGGCGCTGATCCGGCTGACCATGCCATGTTCCGCCGGGTGCAGGGCAACCGCTTCCTGTACAAACGAACGCTTGAGCGCCTCTTCCGCTGCTGCATACGTCATGCCATGATCCAGACAAAGCCGGGTAACCGGCACAAAAAGCCGGTCCAGCGTCTGGCTGAGGATCCCGTCCTCACTGCTGGCTATGTTGTGTGCTGCATCCTCAAGCATCATCTACCTGACCCGTATCTGTTAGACTTGCTACCTCTTACATGTGCATTTTGCACATTTAAGACAGGGTGTCAAGTTTTTCTACAGATCAGATCAGTCTCTACACTCTTCAATCTTTACAAATAATCCTATAAAAAGCATTTGAAACACGGAGCAACAGAGCA
>CAZYMK010000470.1:0-2336 GCA_964648885.1 uncultured Geobacter sp.
CGCTTGTCTGATCTGCAGGGCGCAGCCTTCTGCTGTCTGCTCGATATGCAGCTCATAGCTGCCAAAGACAGACTGATGGGGAATCATTACACTGCCGGATCCAAGCAGGGACTGGTAATTCGGTGCTGCCTCGACAAGCAGCTGGTGAACCTGCTCAGCTGTGGCCGTTTTGTTGGTAACCGGCCGGGTCTGACCTGCCGTTATCATCTCCACAAAGCCACCTGGTCTGAGGATAAGTGCTTCGGCATGCTGTTTTTGCATTACCTCCAGATAACGGTCGATGACTGCCACGATGGACCTCCGCCTGCTACCGATGAGTTTCAATCTGGTGGTGAGTATAGCAGCAGGAAGGCAGGAGTCAAATGGCAGTCAAAATAAAACCTGTGCAGGTGCTTGACTTTGAAATTCAGGTGACAGCATACTCAATGTGTGGATGGCGGCCAATCGGCCGCCTTACCCTGCCCCTGTTGATTACCAAAAAGGAATATCTATGGCATTACCCGCCACCATCTACAAGGCAACCATCAACCTGTCCGACCTTGATCGTGGTGTCTACGAAACCCTGACCGCCACCGTGGCCCAGCACCCCTCTGAGACCGAAGAGCGCCTGGTGGCACGCTTGCTGGCCTATGCCCTGTTTTATGAAGACGGGTTGAGCTTTACCAAAGGGCTCTGCGCCAGTGATGAACCGGAGATATGGGTGAAGGGTGGCGATGGCCGGGTGCAGTTGTGGGTGGATGTGGGGTTGCCTGACAGCGAACGGATTATCAAGGCCAGCCGCCATAGTGAACAGGTGCGGCTTTTGGCCTGCGGCAGGGCATTAGCCAGCTGGGAACAGCAGCATTTGCCCAAACTGGCCAAGCTTGCCAATCTCACCACCATCACCCTTGACCAGCCATTTCTCTCAAGCGTGGTGCAACGTCTGGCCCGTTCCGTGGCATGGTCAATTACCATCACCGAAGGGATCTGCTACCTGGCCATCGGTAACGAAACCTTTGAGACAACGCCGCGTTTGGTGGGGCAGGTGAACTCAACACGCTGAAAGGCGGCCTGTCAGAACTCGCATCCGGCAGAGGAGTTGTTTTGTTGCCTGCTTATGTTCGGCGTGTGCTGCCAGAGTATTTTCGCTATCGCTACTGCAGGTATTGCCAGGACAATACCCCACAGTCCGAACACTTCCCCGAAAAAAAGAACCGCGAAAATGGTGGCAAGCGGATGCAGATTGATTACACCTCTTTTGTATATCAGGGGCTTGACAATATAGCCTTCGACCAGATGGATCAGGCTATAGGCAAAAATTATCTGAGCAACCGCTCCCACTCCCAGGTTATCCGCATAAGCAAGAAAGATGGGTAATGTTATTGACACGAATGTCCCAATATAGGGGATCAGGGTCAGGACACCAGCCACCAAAGAACAAATTAACGGGTACTTGACGCCAATAAGAAGCAGTGCCGGGTAGGTTAAAATCCAGACTACTGCCACGATGATCACCTGGCCGAACAAGAACTGTCGCATTGCACGGTCAATTTCTTTGCCGATCTGGATGATTTCATTTCGGTACTGTTCCGGTGCCAGCGCTATTGCCGATACTTTGATGCTGCTGCGATAGTGCAGCATCAGGAAAAACACGATAGGAACAATGACAAGATGAAACAAACCGGTTCCAAGCGTGTTTGCCTTTGACACCAGCTGCAAGCCGATGTTGGTTGGCAGCGGGATGTCCGACAGGCCTGCTACGCTTTCTTTCGGCAGTCCGGCGTTTACCAGGTATGCCTGGATACCGTGAATCGTTTGCTGCAGCTTGAAAAGATAGTCAGGCGCTGAAGCTATCAAGGAGTTGAACCGGGCCAGCAAAAACACCGAAGCCAACTCGAACATGAGCCAGCTGACCATGAGCAGTAACAAAAACACCAAGGAAACAGACGCGAGAGTTGGTATCCTGCGGCTTTCAAGAAACCGTACCAGCGGTGCCACCAGATAGGCGATGGTGCCGGCCAGCAAGAAGTTTGAGACGGTGTGATGGCCGAGTGAAAGGATGTAGCCAGCAGCGCCCAGTCCAAGCAGCAGGAAAAAGAATATCTTGAATCTTTGTTGCAGCACTATCAGCCTCTCGTTGCTATCGCCGGTGTGCGACGATTGTTGGTTGGTGGCATCTCGCAGGGTGCCTCTCTCGGCATATCCGCAGGCACCGCCGTAATCATCAGGTGGTGTGTTGCGTTTTCCCTTGAGACAGCGTGGATAAGCCATTCTTGGAGAGCGGAATGATACATTGCATCTTGTGTGTTTGTGAATCAAGAATTGAAATGACCCGCTGAGCCCTCTGTTTGATAGTT
>CAZYMK010000471.1:0-2326 GCA_964648885.1 uncultured Geobacter sp.
TGAGCATTGAGATCAACGAAGCAGATATCCGGGTAGAGTTCTACCGTGGGTCAGGTCCGGGCGGGCAACACCGCAACACCACTGACTCAGCCGTGCGGATCAGACATCTGCCCACCGGTATTGTGGTGCATGCTGCCGAGAACCGCTCCCAGCTGCGTAATCGTGAAGTGGCCATGGAGCGGCTGCGGTTGGCGCTGGATAAACGCAACCGGGTAGAAAAGAAACGGCTGGCCACCAGGGTACCCAAAGGCCAGAAACTGCAACGGGTGGCAGAAAAACGGATGGCGGCCCTGCGCAGGAAGATGAGAAAACCGGAAGAGTAATTTACATCAAAAACGATGCTGCCACAGCCTGATCGGTCCCCTTAAGACGCGTCACCATCTTGTGCCGTTCATCCGCCGGGATCAGGGCTGCCAGGTGGTCACGGGCGCTGTCAGGGCTACCGGCAATGGCCGATGCCATCTGGAAAAGGATCTCAAGGGAAATCCCGGCACGATGGCCCTCTACCAGTTTGCCTATTTCAGCGCGGCGTTGGTCATCACTCCAGGTTTTATAGATATCAGCACCGATATTTGCGAACATGGGACCATCCCTTCAGATTTGATTGAAGTTGCGTAGGTAGCATGAGACCGCGATGGATGGCAACCGCTAAAACTGACGTATCAGGCGGTCCAGCAACCGGTCGATCTCCTCAAGCACCATGCTGGGTAGCTGGTCGGTCTGTACGATCCGGTTGACCAGATCAGCCTGAATAAAGCCGGGCAGCAGCTTCAGGATCTCTCCGGCATGTTCGGCAGGCAGGCGGGACAAGGCCACCGCAATGGTCTGGGGATGTTCGTTCAGCAACTCTTTGGCGATACGACGGTAGTCCATGGCGACTCCCTTGGCGTTTTTTCAGATAGTACGATACTACAGATAAATTGCAACAACAGGATTGGAATAGTATGGCCCTGATTACCCTGCGCGACATATCCCTGGCCTTTGGCGGCCCTCCGCTTTTTGATGGCATCAACCTGCAGATCGAGCCAGGGGACCGGCTCTGCCTGATGGGCAGAAACGGTACCGGTAAATCTACCCTGATGAAGCTGATCAGCGGCGAGATCCCGCCTGAAGGGGGGGAAGTCATCCGCAGCCAGGGTCTTCGGGTGGCGCTGGTTTCGCAGGAGATCCCACGGGATATGAGCGGTACTGTTTTTGAGGTGGTGGCCCAGCATCCCCACGCCTCGGCAGACAGCGACCAGTGGCAGCATGAGCAGCAGGTGGAGCGGGTGCTAAACCGGCTGCATCTGGAGCCGGAGGCAGAGTTTGCCACCCTCTCCGGCGGCACCAAGCGTCGGGTGCTGCTGGCCCGGGCCCTGGTCAGCAACCCGGACATTCTCTTGCTGGACGAACCGACCAACCACCTGGATATTGAAACCATCCTCTGGCTGGAGGAGTTTTTGGCCAGAAACATCACCACCTGCATCTTTGTCACCCACGACCGGGCCTTTGCCCGTCGGTTATCAAACAGAATTGCCGAGCTGGACCGGGGCAGAATCTACGCCTTCTCCTGCGGCTACGACCAGTTTGTGGAGCGGCGTGAGGCACTGCTGGAAGCAGAAATCACCCGGATGGCCCTGTTTGACAAGAAACTTGCCCAGGAAGAGGCATGGGTTCGTCAGGGAATCAAGGCCCGCCGCACCCGCAACGAAGGCAGGGTACGGGCACTGAAGGCACTGCGGGAGGAATACCGCCAGCGTCGCACCCGCCAGGGTACGGCTACCATCCGGCTGCAGGAGGCGGAACGTTCCGGTCGGCTGGTGATTGAGGCGGAGCAGGTCGGCTTCAGCTATGGCGACCGCACCGTGATCCGCGACCTCTCCACCACCATCATGCGAGGTGACAAGCTGGGGATCATCGGCCCCAACGGTTCCGGCAAGACCACCCTGCTGCGGCTGCTGCTGGGTGAACTGGAGCCGCAGCCCGGCACGATCCGTCAGGGTACACGGCTGGAGGTGCTGTACATGGATCAGCTGCGGGATCAGCTTGATCTGCAGAAAAGTGTGGCTGAAAATGTGGGGGAAGGGAACGATACTCTGATCATTGGGGGAAAACCACGCCACATTATCGGCTACCTGCAGGATTTCCTGTTCTCACCGGAACGGGCCCGTTCACCGGTTTCGATCCTCTCCGGTGGGGAACGCAACCGGCTGCTGCTGGCCAAGCTGTTCACCAAGCCGGGCAATGTGCTGGTACTGGATGAGCCGACCAACGATCTGGATGCCGAGACTTTGGAGCTGCTGGAAGATCTGCTGATGGAGTACAGCGGCACCCTGCTGCTGGTCAG
>CAZYMK010000472.1:0-2325 GCA_964648885.1 uncultured Geobacter sp.
CCGTACTGGAAAAGGTCAGGGTGGGCCAGGCCCGCTATGTCATTGTCAATTTGAGCGACCCGGAAAACGCCAATATCTGCCTGACGGTTCGCTCAATGGCAACAACCCCCATCGCCACCATTGCAAACGAGCCGGAGCATAGTGACCTGCTGCGCCTGGCAGGTGCCAATCAGGTGGTGCCCCTGCCAAGGATTGTGGGCCGGTATCTGGCCACCAGAGCCACCACCCGTGGCGCACAGGCCCATCTGCTTGACTCGTTTGGTCAGCTGCAGATTGCAGAAATGCCGGTTCATGGAACCCCCTTTGTGGGGCAGACCCTTGCAGAGGCCCGCATACGCCAGCATACCGGCCTTGCTGTAGTGGCGCTCTGGGAACGTGGGCATCTGAGGTTTCCTGCCGGTGAAACATTACTGCCGGCCGAGGCCTTGATGATACTTGCCGGAACCAAGGCGCAGCTGGAAAAGATGGAAGATCTGGCCAAGGAGAGCCCTGGTGATGAGCTGGTGTTTATCCTCGGCCATGGCCGGATTGGCTGCGCGGCAGCCAAATTTCTTGAGCGCAAGCCGGTGCCGTTTGTTCTGCTGGATCAGCATGAAAACCCCGACTGTAGCGACCACGTTGCCATCATCGGCGATGCAACCGGCAGACTGCTGCTGAAAAAGGCCGGGATCGAACAGGCCCACGGCGTGATCATTACCACCAACAACGACAACACCAACATTTTCCTGACCCTTTCCAGCCGTCACAGCAATCCGCACATACGGATCGTGGCGCGAGCCAACGATGATGTCAATGTTGAGCAGCTGTATGCGGCCGGTGCCGATTTTGTGGTGTCCAACGCCTCGGTGGGGGCAAGTATTCTCAACAATATCCTTGAATCCAAAGAATCGGTCTTCCTGACCGAAGGGATCACGGTATTTCGTCGCGCGCTTCCCGAGGAACTGGTTGGCGTCTCAATAGCTGATTCGCAGATACGGCCGCTGACCGGCTGCTCCATTGTAGCCTTGGAACCGGCTGACGGCAGTATGCCGCTGATCATGCCGCCACCGGAGCAGATACTGCAGCAGGGAATGGGGTTGATCCTGATTGGCGGTCCCCAGCAGGAGGAGCAGTTCAGCACGTCCTTTGCACAGGTTTGATCCTAGAAAAAGCATTTGAAACACAGAGGCACAGAGGTCACAGAGTAAAATCGATGAGTTGAAAGCTTGAAACCGTTTTTTTGATTCACCCGCAAGGTACGCATTGCTTTACTTTTAAGCTTTTGATTTCTCTGTGCTCTCTGTGGCTCTGTGTTATTGAACTGCCGTTTTTAGGTTGATTGAAGCCGAGCTACGGATGTCTTACCCCTGCAGCCGGGCCAGCTCGGCATAGCGCCCCCCGTGCTGCAGCAGCAGCTCAGGCGGCCCCTCTTCTACAATCCGCCCCTCATCCAGCACCAGCACCCGGTGACAGTCACGAAAGGCAGAGAGTCGCTGCGATACGATCAGTACGGTTTTATCGGCCCAGTTGGCCGATAACGCCTCAAGTATCTCGTCCTCCCGACCGGCATCCACCGCTGCCAGCGGGTCATCCAGCACCAGCAACTGTGGATCGCGTACCAGGGCACGGGCCAGGGCCACCCGCTGACGTTGACCGCCGGAGAGTGTTATCCCTCGTTCACCAACCACGGTCTGCAGACCTTCCGCAAAGCCGTTCAGGTCAGTTGACAGGCCGGCCCGTGCCACGGCATCGGTCACCGCTCCCGTGCCGCCGTAGGCAACATTTTCCCGGATGCTGCGTGAAAAGAGCTGGGCCTCCTGCGGCACATAGCCGATCAGGCGGCGATAGCTGTCAATGGCAACCGTAGTGATGTCATGACCATCCACCAACAGCATTCCCTGCTGCACCGGCAGCAGGCGGGCGATCAGGCGTAGCAGGGTTGATTTGCCGGAGCCAACTGGCCCGGTGATGCCGATCCGTTCACCTGGGGACAGCCGTAATGAAACATCCTGCAAAACACAGCGTTCTCCGTAGCTGAAGCAGAGGCCCCGCAACTCCAGGCCGCTTCCCAGGGCGTGCAGATGCCGGGGGACCGGTGGATCCACAACTGTCGGCTGAGCAGTCAGCAGCTCGTTTAGTCTGGCCATTGATGCAGCGCCGCGCTGCATCATGGTCAGGATCCAGCCCAGCGATGCGGTGGGCCAGACCAGCAGCGCCAGATAGCCGGAAAAAGCCACAAACTGGCCCAGCGTAATCTGACCAGCGATGACCTGGCGACCGCCGAGATACAGTACGGCCAGGGTGCCCAGACCGGCGGCCCAGCCCATGATCGGCATGACAATACCC
>CAZYMK010000473.1:0-2325 GCA_964648885.1 uncultured Geobacter sp.
GAGAACGGCGGTGTACGGATAACCGTTGCAGGACGTGCCCGCAGTTCCGGCGGTACCGGTGATCTGATCCGGGTCCAGAATTTGCTGTCACACAAGGAGTTTCCGGCTCGGGTGCTGGACGCTTCTACCGTTGAAGTGGGGTTCTGAAGATGATGGATAAAAGAGTACAATGTGTCTGGTTGTTATGCAGTTTGATGTTGTCCGGGTGCGTGGTGCAGCAGGCCCAGGTGACTTCACCCAATTTTGATCAGCAACTGCACCGGGCTGCCCCAACTTACAGTAATGGTTCCATCTGGCAGGCATCGTCGGTGGCTCTGACCGAAGACGGCAAGGCACGCAGGATCGGTGATATTGTGACCATCATTGTCACCGAGACTGCCAGTGCCAGCAAACAGGCTGCCACGGCAACCGGCAGATCGTCGCAGATCAGTGCCGGTATTCCCAATCTGCTCGGGCTTGAAGAGTCAAAGATCATCACCTCGAATTTTGCCGACCTTTCCAAGTTGCTGAATGCCAGTGCCAGCTCAGAATTCGATGGTAGTGGTTCTACCTCACGCAAGGAGACCTTGACCGCAACGATCTCAGCCAAGGTCGTTGATCTGTTGCCAAACAGCAACCTGCTGATTGAAGGGCGCCGGAATGTCAGGGTCAATAATGAAGATCAGATTGTCACGGTTAAGGGGACAATCCGTCAACGGGATATTACGGCAGAAAATACCATTAACTCCATCTATGTAGCTGATGCCCAGATCACCTATTCCGGTGAAGGGATCATTTCTGACCGACAGAAGCCGGGCTGGTTGATGAACGTGATCGACAAACTCTGGCCGTTTTAGGAGGCATGCCATGAAAAACAGATCGATACTGCTGCTGATTCTGCTGTTGCTGTGTCTGCCTACCCTGAGTCAGGGGGCACGGATCAAGGATGTAGCCTCATTTGACGGTGCGCGGGACAACCAGCTGGTGGGCTATGGTTTGATCGTCGGTCTGAACGGTTCAGGTGACAGCGACCAGACCAAGTTTCCGGTGCAGTCGCTGGTTAATATACTTGAACGGATGGGGGTGACGGTCAACCGCAATGACATCAAGGTCAAGAACGTCGCAGCAGTCATGGTAACGGCTACCTTGCCACCCTTTGCAAAACAGGGCACCAAGCTTGACGTGTTGGTGTCTTCACTGGGAGATGCCAAGACCATTGCCGGGGGCACGTTGATCATGACACCGCTGAAAGGGGCCGATAACCACGTCTATGCCGTTGCCCAGGGATCGGTGCTGACCAATTCCTTTGCCTTTGGCGGCCAGGGGGCGACAGCCTCCAAAAATCATCCCACTGCTGGCAGAATTACCGGTGGGGCGCTGGTGGAACGTGAGCTGCCCAGCGTGCTGGCCGGAAGGACGGCACTGCGGCTTAATCTGGCTCAATCTGATTTCACTACGGCTTCGCGTATTACCAAGGCCATTAACGATCGATTCTCCGGTGCAGCCGACAGCAGTGACGGCGGCTCGGTTACCGTGCAGATCCCGCAGGAGTACCTTCAGCGGCCGGTTGAATTCATCGCGCAGCTTGAAAACCTTGAGGTGACCCAGGATCAGCCTGCCCGGGTGGTGGTGAATGAGCGGACCGGCACTATTGTCATGGGTGATCGGGTCAAAATCGGCAGCGTTGCCGTATCACACGGCAACCTGGCCCTGACCGTCAAGGAGACCCCCAAGGTGTCGCAACCCAACCCCCTTGCTGTCGGCGAGACCAAAGAGGTGCCCCGCACCGACCTGAAGGTTGTGGAGGAGACCAAGCGACTCTCGGTACTCCCGGACAGTAACACCATTGGCGATGTAGTCAGGGGGCTCAACCTGCTGGGGGTTACCCCGCGGGATCTGATCTCGATTCTGCAAGCCATCAAAGCTGCCGGTGCGCTGCAGGCAGAGCTGGTCATCATCTAGCCCATACAGAAATCAGACGCTTTTACCGATAGGATAACCATGATGAACACAAATCTGCAGATAGCGCCGGACCACCTGCTGCAGGAGCAAAAGGCAGAGCAGCTTGGCCGTCAGGCAGCAGCCCGGGGCAAGCAGCTGACCGATACCGAGAGAAACAAGCTCAAGAAGATTTCTCAGGATTTTGAGGCGCTTTTTGTCGGTATGATGCTTAAGTCAATGCGAGACACCGTGCCTGAGGACAAGCTGACCGGCGGAGGTCGTGCGGAAGAGACCTATCGTTCTCTGCTGGATCAGGAGTACGCGACCCAGGCTGCCCGTCGTGGCGGCGCAAACAGTATTTCCGCAATGGTTGAAAAAGAGCTGCTGAAACAGTATGCCGTGCCG
>CAZYMK010000474.1:0-2321 GCA_964648885.1 uncultured Geobacter sp.
CATCACGCCCGGAATTGTCCAGATACGCAGCTGTCATATCGGTCTGGTTCATGGGTTTTCCTTTCCTTTACGATCCGGCCAATCAGCCTTGTATCTGTTCCACGCTCAGTGCAGGTTTTGCTGGACCGCTCTGCTACGTTGCAATGCAACTAGGTTGCATTGCAACGTAGTGGTTCAAGGCCGCTTGTGCTGTGTTGCAAGGGTATTTCTTTTCTTACCGTTGCAATTGCAGCATTTGAGATGATGATCCCTGCGTTTAGCAGTCTCTTGAGCTGATCTCTGCAACAACAGGTAGTTATTATATTTTTTTGGTATTTGAGATCTTTTGAGGTTTTGGCACGGCAATTGTATTAGTAAAGACATAAGCAACACAACCGGATAGTTTCCGGTACTGACTACAAGAAACATTACACAATAAGGAGGATGTCATGAAAGCGAAAACTAATTACTCGGTCCTGTTGGCAGAAACCACCGCAAAAGGTAGTTTGGCAATCTTCGCAGGCATCGCCGTATTTCTTGGTGGTTTCATTACCTGGTCCGCAGCTGGCGCCATCAGTGGTCTGGCCAGTCTTCTAGGCTAAATCACAGCAGCAATAACGCATAAAAGAGGAGGATGTCATGAAAGCAAAACTGAGCTACTCTGATCTGAATGATCGCAAATATATCGGTACTACCCTGGCCCTGTTCGGCGTATTTGCTGCCGGTGCCGCCCTCAACATTGCCTGGCCGGCACTCAGCCACATCGGTTCACGGCTGATCGGTTAATCACCTCAGTAGCATACCCATCCCAAGGTACAGGAAAGGCCCGGTTTTCACCGGGCCTTTCCTGTGTAAAATCTGTAAACATCTCAGAGATGTTGTTCTGTTTTACTCTCGATGGTTGTCTGATGCGCGGCTGGCTGTCTCGCTACTGATTCGAAGCACATCATGCCCGCACGACTGACAGGATAAGGGACCTTTAAACAGCCGCAATAGATGGACATTCACTTCGATACGCTCTATAACACAGAAAAATCCTTCTGGAGGTAGATCATGACCAAGGCAGAACTTGTAGCACAGATAGCAGAAAAGGCAAAAATCACCAAGGCTCAGGCAGAGGCGGCGGTTGCTGCATTTCAGTGCACGGTTACCACCGAGTTGATCAACGATGGGAAAGTTGCCCTGGTCGGCTTTGGGACGTTCTCTGCTTCAAAAAGGGCTGCACGTACCGGCCGCAATCCCCAAACCGGTAAAGAGATCAAAATTTCAGCCAAGCGGGTTGGCAAGTTCACTGCCGGTAAGGCATTGAAGGACCTGGATGCCGGTAAGGCAACCTGCAAATCAAAATCAAAGGCACCGGCCAAACCGGTTAAAAAGAAATGATCGAAAGGTAGATGTTATTATGCAGCGTGTGAAAAAAATGGTTGCAACCGCAGTGCTGATCGGATTATCGGCAATATCAGTCAATGCAGCTGAAACAAAGGCGAACAAGATGATAACGACAGATTCCGGACTCAAGTATGTTGATGTGGTAGTTGGCAAAGGGGCAGCACCCGTAAAGGGCAAGCAGGTCAAGGTTCACTACACCGGCACCCTTGAAAATGGCACCAAGTTTGATAGCTCACTTGATCGCAACAAGCCGTTCAGTTTTGTGATCGGTGTTGGTCAGGTCATCAGGGGCTGGGATGAAGGGGTTATGACCATGAAGGTTGGCGGCAAGCGCAAACTGATCATCCCTTCAAACCTGGGGTACGGCCCCCGTGGTGCGGGCGGTGTTATTCCGCCCAATGCCACTCTGCTTTTTGATGTAGAACTGCTGGATGTGCAGAAATAACTGCTGAAGCCATGCCTTGTCTGTCTGTTCAGGCGGGGCATGGTACTTTCCTTTTTCGTTGTCAAAGAAAGATCAGACCTGCCTGAACAGATACTCAAGCCCGTTCACCTTGATGGTGTACATTGTCTCCAACATCCTGCCGAGCTTGCCTGCCGGAAAGCCGTTTCTGCTGAACCAGACCAGATACGGCTCAGGCAGATCAATCAGTAACCTGCCTTTGTATCATTATTGCTGCCATGCCTTGGCACGCAGCACCGCCTTCTGCCAGTCCTGATACATTGCTTCAGCCTTGTCCCGGGAAATGTGCGGTTCAAAGATCCGGTCAATCCGGCGGGTCTGTTCAAGCTCTTCACTGTTGCTCCAGTAGCCGACTGCCAAGCCTGCCAGGAAGGCGGCACCAAGGGCGGTTGTCTCACTGATCCGGGCACGCACCACTGGTATGCCCAGCAGGTTGGCCTGGATCTGCATCAGCAGGTTGTTGGCTGTGGCACCGCCGTCTACCCGCAGC
>CAZYMK010000475.1:0-2321 GCA_964648885.1 uncultured Geobacter sp.
AGCCCAGAAGACCCTGAACCGCAGGGTATGGCGGCCTTGTTAGAGGCTCACCCCGGTAACCTTCGATCGAATGAATCAGGGCAGTCTCTTCGCCGCAGACAAATGCGCCTGCTCCAAGTCGCAGAGCTATATTGAAAGAAAAGCCGCTACCTGCAATATCGTCCCCCAGCAGGCCAAGCTCCTGAGCCTGGCTGATCGCTGTTCTCAGACGCGCTATGGCCAGGGGGTATTCGGCACGGACATAAATATATCCCTGAGATGCTCCGATGGCATAGCCGGCAATGGCCATCGCCTCCAGTACCGAGTGGGGGTCACCCTCTAGGATCGCCCTGTCCATGAATGCACCTGGATCACCTTCATCCGCATTGCAGATGACGAATTTACGGTCTCCCCGGCTGTCCGCTGCAAAGCGCCATTTTCTGCCGGTGGGGAAGCCTCCGCCCCCCCTGCCTCGCAGCCCCGACTGAGTGATGGTTTCGATCAGCTGGTCAGGTGTCCCGTTCAGTACCTTGCAGAGCGCCATATATCCATCGCTGGCAATATATTCGCCGATATCTTCGGGGTTGATGATGCCGCAGTTCTTAAGCGCTATCCTCAGCTGTTTCACCGCCATTCGGCCACCTCCGGATTCTCGACGGACTCGATCACAAAGCTGCTTTTCAGGCTGTCGCCAAGTATGTGGAAATGGATGATATCTTCAACCGATTCAGGCCTGACATTACCCAGCAGCAGACGCCTGTCGCTGCGGATAATCTCCAGGGTAGGCTCGGCGTAACACATGCCGGCGCATCCGGTTATCTCAACCACCGCCCGGTCCGGGCAGGTTTCCGCCACACGCCGGGAAAGCTCTTCAAACAGCGCACCGGCACCGGCGGCAATGGCGCAGCTGCTCATGCTGACCATCACACGAACCCCCTTTGCCCGTATATCAGCCCGCTTTTGATCCCTGAGACGTGCAAGATCCTGTTCAGACCGTATCATTGTGACCCTCCTGAATACATTCATCTAGGATATCAGAGGCTTTTTCCGGAGTCAGATTTCCGAAGGCCTTACCGTTTATCAGCAGCACCGGCGCTATTCCGCAGGCACCGATACAACGGACATTATCGAGGGAAAACCGACCATCGGAGGTTGTCTCACCCGTATCTATGCCAAGCTTTTCTTTCATAACCTCCAGCACCGCCTGTGCGCCGTTGACGTAGCAGGCGGTTCCCATGCAGACCGATATCTGGTACTTTCCCGGCATCTGCATGGTGAAGTAGGAATAGAAGCTTACAACGCCATACACATCGGCAAACTGGATCTTCAGCTTTGATGCAACAAATCGCTGCACCTCTTCAGGGAGAAATCCGAAAATAGTCTGGGCCTGATGAAGAGATTCTATCAGAAACAGGTGGTTATGCCGTGGGTCATCGGTGATATCAAGCTGCTGAATAAAGTTATCCAGCTCGGTATACCGACTGTCAGGGCAATGATCTTGCATGCACATGGCAACTCCATTTTGCGGGTGGCTGTCCCGTCTTGGTCAATGGGTGTGGTGGGCTGGCTGCTGAAACGCCAGCCAAACTGACTGTATGATCGGCTCTTCAGCAAGGCACCTCGCAAATCACGCAAGGCCAGAATCTATACTGCAAAAAATTAATTTTATAAGCTTTTTGGAATATAGACCGTTCGCCCTGAGCTTGTCGAAGGGCTCACCACGAACGGTATCTAAACGCAACTTGTGACCTCGCAAAGTATAATCGTATTGGGCAATTGGTATCCGTGTCCTGACATCAGATCCCGCTGCCCGGCTTACTTGTCTTTCTATGATAGCATGTGTACTGCTAAAGCTTGAACCTGCCCACCAGACGATTCAGGTCTTCTGCATTTCTGTTGAGCTGGGCAGAGGTTGTGGCAGAGGCGTGGGCACCTGATGCCGTCTGGTGTACAACTGAAGTTATCTGGTTGATATTTCCTGCTATTTCACTGGTGGTGGCGGTCTGTTCCTCTGCTGCTGTGGCTATCTGGTTTATCTGCATGGTTACATCGTTGATGCGTGACAGGATTTCCTGTAAAGCCTCACCGGATCGTGAAGCATTCTCGCTGCCGGACTCCACCTCACGCACACCGTTTTCCATCTGGGTTACTGCTGTGTTGGTGTCGTCCTGAATAGCCTTAATCATGGTGCTTATCTCTTTTGTTGCCCTGGTGGTACGTTCTGCCAGGGCACGTACCTCGTCGGCAACCACGGCAAACCCACGGCCCTGTTCTCCTGCACGGGCAGCCTCAATTGCTGCGTTAAGAGCAAGCAGATTAGTCTGGTCGGCAATATCCTCAAT
>CAZYMK010000476.1:0-323 GCA_964648885.1 uncultured Geobacter sp.
CCCCGCTGGCAAGGGATTGCATTTCGCCAAGCCCTTTTTGCACCTGCTCAAGGCGCTCACTGACCAGACTGAATGATTCGCCCAGCCGTTTCTCAAGCGTGGCATGCAGTTTTTCATCCACTGTGGCTCGCATCTGTTCAAGCTGCCGGGCATTATCTTCCTGAATACCCTGTAAGCGACTTTGCAGGGTCTGGCGCAACTGTTCCATCCGGCTATCGTTAGCGGCGGTCAGGTGCTTCAGTTGATCAGCAAAAAGAGCAAGCTGGTTCTTCTGCAGTGTTGCCAGTTCAGTGATCCGCTTCAACAGGCTGTCTGCAAGGGTT
>CAZYMK010000476.1:333-2318 GCA_964648885.1 uncultured Geobacter sp.
ATAGCGCGCCTCGGTCAGCACCACATACTCGGGCCGGTTGTTGCGGATCAGATGCACATCACCTCGGGCAATCACATCATCAAGTGCAGCAAGTCCACGGCGCTTGATTTCTTGGGCTGGCATGGTATTCATACAAGTACTCCTTTTAATACTTGATCAGGCACTAAAATACTGCCACAGGCCAACCCATCGCGCAATCAAATTATCCTAAAAAACGCAGTTGAACGGTCAAAAATATTGTAACCTTCTGATAGCAGGTTTGAATCAGCTTCAGGAGGTTTCACCAGATGGGTGAGAATAAAAATCGTGCTATCGTCCCTTCATCTCGTGTTGCCGTTGACACTTTTGCTGGTCGTATTCATGTTGAATGGGATCCTGACGCAGCAGTCACTCCACTTGGCCAGCTGCCCTTCTTTATCGAATTTCTGAAGGTCAGTGGATTGTATGAAGCCTTTGTAGCCGATTGCCCCTTGCAGTACAGCAGTCCCAATGCACCGCAAGTCCGAGATGTACTGGGCACTCTGTTTTTATCAGTACTTGCCGGTCACAAACGGTATGCTCATATAACCACCATCCGCAGTGACCGGGTAAACCCGGAACTGCTTGGCATGACTGGTGTTGCCAGTGAAGATTCCGTACGCCGTGCTCTTTCCCAATTTGATGAAACAGAAGCACTTACCTGGCTTGACCGTCATATTGCCACCTGCAGTCGTCCGGTGCTTGGTCTTGCCCCCTGGGTACTGGATACCGACAACACAGTAAAGCAGTTGTACGGCAAACAGGAAGGAGCAGAGAAGAGCTACAACCCCAAGAAGCCCGGCAGACCATCGCATTCCTATCACAGCTACTTCATGGGCAACACTCGCCTGGCATTGGGAGTTGAAGTTGAACCAGGCAATCAGCACACGGGTAAACATGTTGCTGTAGGACTCTGGAAACTGCTGGATGCCATGCCGCGTGAACTATGGCCATCATTCATCCGTGGTGATGTATCCTTCGGCACAGAACAGATCATGAGCGACGCCGAAGACCGCAATTTGCACTACCTGACCAAGCTGAGGCTCACCAAGAATGTCAAGAAGGCCATCAACCGACTGATTGACCGTGGTGAATGGGTTGATGCCGGTCACGGCTTCAGGGGTGCCGAGAGCCGCATCCAACTCACGGGCTGGACAAAGGACCGCCGTATCATCGTACTCAAGCGTCTTATCCAGGGTGAAGTCCTCATCACTGATGATCAACTTAACCTTGCCTTCATTGAGACAGAAGATGGCATCAGGAAGTACGAATACCAGGTACTGGTCACCTCGCTGCAGGATGAGATACTGACCATTGCGCAGCACTACCGGGATCGAGGTGACTGCGAGAACTGCTTTGATGAACTGAAGAACCACTGGGGTTGGGGTGGATTTACCACCAAAGACCTGCAGCGGTGCCGGATCATCAGCCGTATGGTGGCACTGGTCTACAACTGGTGGTCACTCTACACTCGATTGATAAACCCGGACAAACGGCATGAGGCGATCACCAGCAGACCGCTTATGCTGGAATCGGTTGCCAGGAAAACCAGCCATGCCGGACAGACCACCGTAACCATCACCAGCAGTCATGCAAAGGCAACAGTAGTACAGGCTGCAATGCGAGAACTGACGGCGTTTTTCAAAGAACTGGCCCGTACTGCGGAGCAGTTGGGGATACCGGATAGAGTCGCACTGATTGCCAAGAGAGCTTACCGGAAAATGTTGCCAGCTTTAAGGACAAATGATGGGCTCAAATTACTGCCGACAATGGGCTAATTCAAGGCCAACTGCCGTTTTTAGGATCATAGAGCTCTTCCACAAGGCAGCGGGCGGTTCCCTGGTGAAGCCGCAGCCGAATCCGGCTTCCCACCTCAAGATCCACCGTGCTTTTTATAATCCTGTTATCCGCGCACCGTTCAACCACAGCAAAACCACGTGCCAGTGTCTGCAGGGGAGAAAGGGCAT
>CAZYMK010000477.1:0-2300 GCA_964648885.1 uncultured Geobacter sp.
GTGGAAACCATCAGTAAAGTACGTCTTGCCCACCTTCGTAAGGGGTTAAGTATTCGGGAGATATCCCGGCTGTACAACCTGTCCCGTAACACCGTCAGAAAGATTCTTCGTGCCGATGTCATTGACCAGAAGTATGTGCGGTCAGTCCAGCCCCTTCGCAAGCTTGGCTCTTTTGAGGACCGCCTGTTGGTCTTGCTTGATGAAGACAGCAGCAAACCGGTTCGCCACCGCCGAAGTGGTCAGATTTTGTTTGAGCAACTGCAGCGTGAAGGATTTGAAGGTGGTTACGACAGTGTCCGCCGGTATGTAAAGAGCTGGAAGGCCCGTAGCGGCCAGGGAATAGTCAACGCCTTCATTCCGCTGCTCTTTGAACCAGGAGACGCGTTTCAATTTGACTGGAGCTATGAGCGGATTGAACTGGGTGGCGCCAATGTTGAGATCAAGGTGGCCCATCTGCGTCTCTGTCACAGTCGGATGCCATTTTGTGTAGCCTACACCCGTGAGACACTGGAGATGGTACTTGACGCTCATATCCGGGCCTTTGAATTCTTTGGTGGCTGTTGCAAACGGGGCATCTATGACAACCTGAAAGCCGTTGTCAGCAAAGTCCTGATGGGCAAAGACCGGGTATTTAATCGCCGCTTTCAGAACCTGGCCTCCCACTACCTGTTTGAAACCGTTGCCTGCACCCCTGCTGCCGGATGGGAAAAGGGACAGGTAGAGAATCAGGTTGGCCTCGCCCGGAAACGGTTCTTCAGCCAGCGCAGAAAGTTTACCGATCTTTCAGAACTGAACGAATGGTTGCATGAACAATGCACGAACCATGCGGCCACTCACAAGCATCCAGAGCAAAAAGACCGTACCATAGCCGATGTCTTCCAGGATGAAGGCAGACAGTTGATAACCGTATCTGCTCCTTTTGACGGTTACCAGGAACATCAGGTCAGGGTATCTCCCCTGTCCCTGGTCAGCTTTGACCGTAACCGCTACAGCGTCAATGCCCGGGCTGTGGGTAAAATCGTCAGTCTGCGGGCATATGCCAACCGGGTAGTCATGGTCAAGGATGGCCAGACCATAGGTATCCACCGCCGTCATATGGGCAGGGATAAAGTCATCTACGATCCCTGGCACTATCTGGAGGTACTCAAGCGTAAACCTGGAGCACTCCGAAACGGAGCGCCGTTTAGGGACTGGGTCTTGCCGGAACCGATTGCTAATGTCAGGGCATTACTGGAACAGTGCCCTGATGGTGACCGTCAGTTCGTAGGGATACTCAGTGCCATTTCCAGCTATGGACATGAAGCCGTAGCAGATGCTTGCAGCACAGCTCTTTCTGCACAGACGGTCAGTAAGGACATTATTCTCAATCTGCTGTCACGCAGCCACCAGGAACCTGAACCGCAACCAGTAGAACCGGCATCCAACCTGCCAAAGATCTGCGTGGTGCCGGTAGTTGACTGCAGCCGTTATGACCGCCTGCTTTCAGGAGGTGCATATGGTACTGCGTGACCGGATACAAGATTCCATGGCCAAACTGGGCCTGTACGGCATGAAGGCAACACTGGATGAGATAGTGGCTGCCGGGATCAGGAGCAGGGCCACGCCGGAAAAGATCATCCTTGGTCTGCTGGAGGCTGAAACAGCAGAACGAAAGGTAAGAAGTATCCGCTATCGGATGAGCCTGGCCAAATTCCCGGTGGATAAAGATCTGGACAACTTCGAGTTTGCCACCACCCCGATAAACGAGATGCAGGTCAGGACACTCTATGACGGCAGCTTCATAGTCGACCACACCAACATCATCATGGTTGGCGGTACCGGCAGCGGAAAGACCCACCTGGCAATATCGATAGCACGGCAGAACATCAAAAACGGCAGAAAAGCCAGATTTTACAACGTGCTGGATCTGGTAAATCAACTGGAGCAGGAAAAGCTGAACGGAAAAGGCGGCACACTGGCAGAGCAACTGACCCGACATGACTTGGTGGTGCTGGATGAACTAGGCTATCTGCCGTTCTCAAAGAACGGTGGACAGCTTTTGTTTCACCTGATTTCAAAACTCTACGAGAGAACATCACTGATAATCACCACAAACCTGACATTTGGGGAATGGCCGCAGGTGTTTGGTGATGGCAAAATGACTACAGCATTACTGGACAGGGTGACCCATCACTGCGAGATCGTCGAAACGGGGAATGAAAGCTGGAGAATCAGAACGAGGATTAACAACTGAAAACAACAGCCAGGGGTGGGTCAAAATTCAACGCCGATAGTGGGTCATTTTTCAATGCCGATTGACA
>CAZYMK010000478.1:0-2293 GCA_964648885.1 uncultured Geobacter sp.
AAACATCCTCACCAGCCAGAACCCGCTCAATCACCTCCTGCTGGGGAGGGCGGAACTCGTGGAAACCGAATACGGTCTTAAGGGTATGGTGGATGGTGGCGGTCATCAGCGCCTAGTTTTGCGAGCCAGCTCATCAATCAAATTGAGTGCATAATCAGGGATTGAAGATGTTGGATCAACAGGAAGATAACCAGCCTCATTGTTATCATAATCAATAACAATAATTTTTGACATCTTATCAGCATATGCTGACACGGCTACGCCACCCCTGACTTCTATATATAACATGCTGTATTTACTTTCTCTTTTAATCTGTAGTTGTTTTCATTGAGTAAGGTTTTTTCTAACTTTGATCGTGTTGCTAAATCAGAAAAATGGGCCATCTTGTGATGGTGTGCGCAAATAACTGATAAATTCCAAATCCCATCCTCTCCACCTTTATGAAGCGGAATAATATGGTGGACTTCTATGTATGGGCTCCCATCTTCTTTGGGAAATGTGTTGTTGCATTCCGCTAGCATGCAATAACAACCAAAAACGTTTTTGGCCTCCTCGACCCATCCCCGGTTTCTTGCATATGTCTCTATAAGATACTCCCTTTTTTCAGGGATAGAGCGGCTGACTTCTGCAATTTTAGCTTCTTCAATTTCGTTTTCTAATATCTCAATCCCTCTTAACGTATATGTACCTCTGTTATCAGCAAATGAAATAAGTCCATCATTTCTCAAAAACTGAAGCTGCTGTCTAACTTTTGGCAATATATTGTTATTGTTAGGCTTGAAACGGGCAAATAGCTCTTCGTTAACTTCAAAAAAGTCCTGAAGTGTAAACGTTCTGCTACCGATAGAATTGCAGTATTCGCAAACTAGCCTGTATGTAAATTCCTTCCAAGTCATAAAGTAATTTACAGCTCCCTGAGCGGTCTCTGCCAGGCCTCTTTCATCTGTGAAAGCGCACTCTGCAGCAAAGTCTTGCCTTCCAGTCCGGCAATAGTGACCATGTCGTTATCTGACACCTGGCCAATCTGGCTGAAGGTCGTGCCAGCCATCGCCTCTTCAAAGGCAGACCACTGGGCCGGATGCACCGTCACCAGTAGCCGGGAGGCTGATTCGGAGAAGAGCAGTGTCTCATCGGTGCGGTAGCGCACATCTCCTTCAAAACGGACATTGGCCAGTTCAGCCCTACAACCGAAACCGCCGGAGAAGGCACTTTCCGCCAGGGCCACGGCCAGACCACCATCAGACAGGTCATGACAGGAGGCCACCAGACCGGACATGATCGCCCCATGCAGTGCTTTGTAACGGGCAAGGGCTGTGGTTACATCCACTTTGGGTACCTTGTTGCCGGTGTAGCCCTGCATGGCCAGATATTCAGAACCACCCAGTTCGTCCTTGGTGGCACCCAGCAGGCAGATGATATCGCCGGGACGCTTGAAGTCCATGGTTACGGCGTTCCGTATGTCCGGGATGGTGCCGATCACCGAGAACAGCAGGGTCGGCGGGATCGATATCTTGGTGGTGCCGTCGTAGAAGTCATTTTTCATCGAATCCTTGCCGGAGATCAGCGGCAGGTTGAGCGGCACGCAGTAGTCCAGCAGGGCCTGGTTGGCCCGCACCAGCTGGGCCATCTTGTAGGGGCCGTCCGGGGTTTTCTCGGACAGGACCGGATCACACCAGCAGAAGTTGTCCAGACCGGCCCAGTGGTCCGGGTTACCGCCCACTGCCACATAGTTGCGCAGCGCCTCATCAAGGGCGTTGGCTGCCATATGGTAGGCATCGATATCCGAATAGCGGGGGCAGATGCCGTGGGAGACCACCACCCCTTTGTAGGAATCAAGGATCGGACGGACCACCGCCGCATCGGACGGGCCGTCATTGGTCACGCCAGTGAACGGCTTGACCACGGAACCTCCCTGCACCTCATGGTCGTAACGTCGTACCACCGATTCCTTGGAACAGATGTTGAGCTGCCCCAGCAGCCCCAGCAGGTCTGCGGTCCAGTCATCCTTGTGCTGTGCCGGTGCTTCAGGGTTAACCGGTGGCTGCCACTTGGCCGGAATCTGCATTGGCGGCAGGCCTTCGTGCATGAACTCCATCGGCAGCCAGGCCACGGTTGCATCGCCGTACTGAATATGGAAGGTGCCGCTGTCCGTGAACTCACCCAGCACGGTTGATTCCACACCAAATCGTTTGGACATGGCCATGAACTCGTCCAGCTTTTCCGGCGGAACCGCCATGGACA
Organism: uncultured Geobacter sp.; assembly: GCA_964648885.1. Lineage (GTDB taxonomy): Bacteria > Desulfobacterota > Desulfuromonadia > Geobacterales > Pseudopelobacteraceae > Trichlorobacter. Next base: position 2,242 of record CAZYMK010000478.1, read on the forward strand.
TCCGTTCCTGGGCTTCGGAGATCAGAATCTCCCAGGGATCAAGGCCGGGGTA
>CAZYMK010000479.1:0-2290 GCA_964648885.1 uncultured Geobacter sp.
TGAGCTGCATATCGAGCAGACAGCAGAAGGCTGCGCCCTGCAGATCAGACAAGCGACTGCCCCCACAAGTCAGCCACCCCCACCCCCAGCCAAACCTCAGCCTGCAGCAGCCGCGACAGCATCTCCACCCCCTTCAGGGGCATTACCGGAGCATATTGATGAACTGTTTCACCAGATGCTGGACATGAAGGCATCTGACTTGCACCTGAAGAGTGGCAAGGCACCGATGGTGAGGGTTGACGGCTCCATGGCCTTTATGCCGGGACGCGGCATAATTGAGGGGGCTGTCCTGTTTGACATGCTGCATACTGTTATGCCGGAAAAGAACATTGAGGAGTTTAAGGAGACAAATGACACCGACTTCGGCTATGAGCTTGGTGAGCGGTCCCGGATGCGCTGCAATGTTTTCAGGGATCTGGCCGGGATCGGCGCCGTATTCCGACAGATTCCCACCAAGATTCTGACAGCTGAACAGCTGGGCCTGCCACAGGTAGTCCTTAATTTCTGTGATTTCGATAAAGGTCTGGTGCTGGTTACCGGCCCCACTGGCTCCGGCAAATCAACCACCTTGGCGGCCATGATCAACCATATTAACGAAAACCGTGATGATCACCTGATCACCATTGAAGATCCGGTTGAGTTTGTCCACAAGGACAAAAAGTGTCATATCAATCAACGTGAAGTCGGCACTCATACCAAAGGATTCAAGAACGCCCTGCGGGCTGCTTTGCGGGAGGATCCCGATATCGTGCTGGTTGGAGAAATGCGGGACCTTGAGACCGTGGCTATTGCCATTGAGACTGCAGAAACGGGACATCTGGTCTTTGGCACCCTGCACACCAACACCGCCCCCTCTACCATCGACCGCCTGATCGACCAGTTTCCGGCTGACCGCCAGCAGCAGGTGCGCACCATGCTGTCAGAATCCCTGAAGGGGGTCGTAGCGCAGACTCTGCTGAAGAAAAAGGGAGGTGGCCGGGTCGCTGCCCTGGAAATCCTGGTAGTGACCAGCGCCATATCCAACCTGATCCGTGAAGGCAAGACATTCCAGATTCCGTCCATCATGCAGACCGGTCGTGCCCTTGGCATGCAGACCCTGAACGATGCACTGCTGGAGCTGGTCAAGAGTGATACCGTGGAGGCACAAGAGGCATACGACCGCTCTCCCAGTAAAAAGGAGTTTGGCCCGATGCTCTCACGCAGCGGTTTCAAAGGCCCCTGGAGTGATGACAAGACACAACTATAGCCAGATTAGAGGAGGATACAGAAATGCTTGGTAATGAACGGGGCACAGGTAGACTGTTTGCCGAACTCTCTCCGGAGGATGTCCAGAAAATTATCGCGGTGTGCGAAAAGCGGATGCTGCTGGCCGGGGAGATCCTCTTTCAGGAAGGGGACAGCGGGGAAACGGTCTGGATTATCCAATCAGGCCGGGTTGATATTTATAAAAATATCAGGGGAGATATCGACCGGACCCTGGCCTCTCTTGGCTCAGGCGAAGTCATTGGCGAGATGGGGTTCATTGATCATTCCCGCAGGAGTGCCGGTGCCCGCACCACCGAGCCAACCGAGTTTCTGGTACTTTCCCAGTCGTCTTTTCAGCAGATTGAACAAGCATGTCCGACACTGGCTGCCCGGTTTTACCGTAATATTGCAACCACACTGAGTGAACGACTGCGCACAACCATTGAATTGTATCGGGAAAGTGTCGCCTTCTGTATCGAGGCCACCGGAGCAGGACGTCTCAATCTGCTGGCATTGAGTGAAGAGCTGAAACCGGTGACACTGCTACTCTCAAGCGGTATTTCCGTATCAGGACATATCCTGCAGATGGACCAGTCACCAGCCGGTTACACGATTGTGATCAAGGACAAAAACGGCAAACTGGGCATTATCCCTTATCAGGCGATCCAGCAGATTTCGCTGGAATGACCAAAAACACGCAGGTTTTAGTACAACATATTCACCTGAAAACGGCATTAACTCACTCACGCAACGTCGCCACGAACGCAAAAGAATCAAAAGCTTTAATTGTAGCTTCACCTTTCTGTTGAGTCGCTCATCTTCATACGGGCTTTGCTTTTTGATTGCATGTCACCGTTGCAGGCAACTGTTTTTTAGACATCATTATATCGCTGCAAGGCGACAACAAAGGGCGCCGTTACCGACGCCCTTTGTTTCAATCTTACTTCAGATTCTTCTTGATCCTCTCCACCGCCTCAATCACATTCTCGCGATGGCCGAAGGCTGACAACCGGAAGAACCCTTCGCCGCTGGGGCCGAAGCCGGA
>CAZYMK010000480.1:0-1181 GCA_964648885.1 uncultured Geobacter sp.
CTCTATCGGATCAGACTCTTATATCGTTCTTGATAATAATGCAGATGCTGCTAGTTATGCTATTCCAACAGAGTTTGTTAATGGCGAAGACTTGATTATCAAAGTTACTGGTGTTGATCTTACTAATGCATCATTCAGTACTACTTACGGTACACTCGAAATCGCGTAATCCCTAAAAAGATTATCAATTTCTCAAAAGCCCAAAAGCTTTCAGCCTCACTTTCTCTTCGGAGTTGGTGAGGCTTTTTCATTTCTACTCTATTTTCATAAATAAAAAGGGTGTCAGGCACTCTTTTATGCAAAAAAAGCAAAAAAGGGTGTCAGGCACTCTTTTATGCTTTTTCTTGTTTTTTTCTTAATCTTCCTCTGCTTAAAAAGGGTGCAAAAAGGGTGTCCAAAAAGGGTGTCCAAAAAGGGTGTCCAAAAGGGTGTCAGGCACTCTTTTGAGGCACTCTTTTGCAACTTTTCTTAATTTTTCCTTTCTTCTTCTTCTTCTTCTTTTCTCCCATTTTGCTACCATTCTACCCATCCTCTAAAATTCTTTTTTTTCCCTCAAACTTCAATCTCGCTTAAAAGTCGGCAATCTGGTAGGCTGCAATCGTCCTAGTGTCCTAAAACTATTATGAGACACTCCAAAAAGGGTGCAAAAAGGGTGCAAAAAGGGTGCAAAAAGGGTGCAAAAAGGGTGTCAGGCACTATTTTGAAACTTTTCTTATTCTTTTCTTAACTTCTATCTGCTTAACATAATGCGTATTCTATTTACAAATTTCTCATTTCATCTTTTTTACAGAACAATAAAAATTATCAGCTATAATTTCAGTTCTAGTTGGCGGTTATGATTGGTTTGATTGTATTGTGAAGGAGAAGGTGGGACAGGGTCAGCCTTTAACGAAAGGATATAACAATGCGATTAGCCCTCATAATTGTTATAATCTTGATGCTATTAGCAGAAAGATTGTATTAAAAAGCTCTATAGAAGAAGTTGGTAGCTTCTTCTATATTGTCCCAACTAGGTCAAAATTATATCACACAAATCCAAATAATCAAACAACATCCTCATTTTTCACATACTATCAAATATCATACTTTGTTACCATTTTACCCATCTTCTAAAATTCTTTTATTTCCATCAAACTTCAATCTCGCTTAAAAGTCGGCAATCTGGTGGGCTGCAGTCGTCC
>CAZYMK010000480.1:1461-2287 GCA_964648885.1 uncultured Geobacter sp.
TTTTCCTCAATTTTGTTTTTTTAAAAAAAGGGTGTCAAAAAAAGGGTGTCAGGCACCATTTTGAAACTTTTCTTAATTAAATATTAATATAATATTCACTACAATACCACATGCCAAGAAAAGAACGATACCAAGAAGCTGGACACTATCATATTATCAACCGTGGAGTAGAGCGTAGATCTATCTATTTAGAACCCGAAGACTATGAGTTTTTTTTAGATTTACTGCTCAAGCTTACAAAAGAGTATGAAATCACTATGCACGCATTTTGTCTCATGACAAACCATTACCATCTTCTTTTAGAAACCAAACAAAACAATCTCTCAAAAGCTATACAGTTTGTCAATGATAAATACTCCAAATATTTCAACAAAAAATACACAAGAAGCGGTCATCTTTGGCAGGGCAGATACAAGTCCTATCCTCTCTTTGATGATGCTCACTTTTGGGTAGTTGCAAAGTATATAGAGAGAAATCCTATTAAAGCAGGTATGGTAAAACAAGTAGAATTCTACAAGTACCAATCTTTTTTTCAATGGAAATATAAACACAACTACTTTGAACTTCTAAATAACTCTAAGATTTTTGATATGACTTATGATGAGTACGCAGACTATATTAGCAGCGAGATGGATATGGATGCTATAGATATAGTCTATAAATCTCCAAAGTTGATAATTAAAGAAGACGGTAAACTTAAAGTACTCAGCAAAAGATTAGAAACTTTTTTTGAACTTGACCGTGATATAAACAGAAAAAAGGGTGTCAGGCACTCTTTTGAAACTTTTCTTAATTAAATATTAATATAATATTCACTACAATACCA
>CAZYMK010000481.1:0-2286 GCA_964648885.1 uncultured Geobacter sp.
CCGGCGGTATCGTTGTTCAAAGGAGATTACTGCAGAAATTCAGCGAGCTCTGGCGGGTGCAGCGGATAAAAACCCAAGCTGAACAGGACCCTGAAAAACATACCTGGAGATGCACTCCATGACGTTTTTCAGAGCCCTGTTTGACGGACTATTTTACTGCGGCATTCAGATCAGCCAACAACTGCTCCGGGTCAAGGCCGTGATTGATGGCGCCCAGATCAATGGGTTCACTCTGGGCACCCATGCAACCGGCACAGGCAAGATTATACTTTTTCAGCACCTTGGCAGTTTCCGGATAGGTACGCAGCATCTCCAGAAAGGTCATGTCTTTGGTTATCTTGGCAGCTGTCTTTGCCATGTGAAGCCCCCTACTCGTATTTGATCTCAATAACTTCGTATTCCTTGGTGCCGGCCGGCACCTTGACTTTGACTGCATCATCCAACTTGTGGCCGATCAACGCCTTGCCCACCGGAGAGGTGCAGGATATCTTACCCTGCTTGATATCAGCCTCATCTTCACCAACGATCTTATAGGTGATCTCTTCCTCGGAAGAGGTATCGTACAGGGTAACCGTGGCACCAAAAACCACTTTATCCGGCTTGAGGCCTGACAAATCAACCACATGGGCCCGTGCCAGCTTACCCTGCAGCTCCATAATCCGCCCCTCAATAAAGCCTTGGCGGTTCTTGGCAGCATCGTACTCGGCATTTTCCGAAAGATCACCATGGCTTCGTGCTTCGGCAATATCCTGAATCACCTTGGGGCGCTCTTCACGAATCAGGCGCTTTAACTCTTCCTGCAGCGCTTCGTGGCTCTCTTTGGTCAACGGAATTGTGGTAGACATCGTTACGGACAGCTCCTAAAAAAGATAATCCTGAAGAGGCTTGACCCGCAGGTCCTGCTCCTTCAGGTTGACAATGGCATCCACTGCCGCGTTGGCTCCGGCAGCAGTGGTATAGTAGGCCACATTGTGCATCAGTGCTTCACGACGGATTGAGAAGGAATCAGCCACGGCCTGGGCACCCTGGGTGGTATTGATCACCAGTTGCACCTCACCGTTCTTGATGGCATCAACGATGTGCGGCCGACCTTCTTTGACCTTGTTGACCCGCCTGACCGGAATCCCTTTTTCTTCCAGAAAAACAGCAGTGCCTGCTGTTGCCAGCAGGCCGAAGCCAGCTTTATACAGCTTTTCTGCTGCACTGACAACCAGTTTCTTATCGGCATCACGCACACTAATGAAAACATTGCCACGCATCGGCAGCTTAACCCCTGCCCCCATCTGGGATTTGGCAAAGGCCTGAGCAAAGCTGTCACCGATCCCCATCACCTCGCCGGTGGATTTCATCTCCGGTCCCAGCAGGGTATCCACACCAGGAAATTTGACAAACGGGAATACCGCTTCCTTAACCGAGTAGTACGTTGGCACAATATCACCGGAAACGCCGAGGTCAGCCAGGGATTTACCAGCCATCACCCGGGCAGCAATCTTGGCCAGCGGACGACCGGTGGCCTTGGAAACAAAAGGCGCGGTGCGTGAGGCACGCGGATTGACCTCCAGTACATAGATGGTGTTATCCCGAATGGCGTACTGGACATTCATCAGGCCTTTGACATTCAGTTCCAGTGCCATCACTTCGGTCTGACGGCGGATTTCGCTGATCAGCTCCTGTGACAATGAATAGGGAGGCAATGAGCAGGCCGAATCGCCGGAGTGAATACCAGCCTCTTCAATATGTTCCATGATCCCTCCGATCACCACCTGGGTCCCATCACACAGGGCATCCACATCCACTTCAATGGCCGCATCCAGAAACTTGTCCACCAGGATCGGATGCTCAGGCGAGGCCTGCACTGCCGTGGTCATGTAGCGATTGAGGTTCTCATCATCATAGACAATCTCCATGGCCCGGCCACCCAGCACATATGAGGGACGCACCACCACCGGATAACCGATCCGGTTAGCAACCACCAGGGCCTCTTCAGTGGACCGGGCAGTACCGTTGGCAGGCTGCAGCAGGTTCAGCTTGTGTAGCATCTCCTGGAATCGCTCCCGGTCCTCTGCCCGGTCAATGGCATCTGGTGAGGTACCGATAATCGGAACACCGGCTTTTTCCAGGGCCACGGCCAGCTTCAGCGGTGTCTGGCCGCCAAACTGGACGATAACACCGTAGGGCTTCTCCTTGGCAACTATTTCCAGTACATCCTCCAGGGTCAGCGGCTCGAAATAGAGGCGGTCGGAGGTATCATAATCGGTGGAGACCGGCTCCGGGTTACAGTTAACC
>CAZYMK010000482.1:0-2285 GCA_964648885.1 uncultured Geobacter sp.
CTGCCCAATTCCGGCAGCTTGCCCGGCCCAAAGATCACCAGCAGGATCACCCCGATTACGATCAATTCCGGTAAACCGAATCCAAACATGGCTGTCTCCTTGTACTGTTGTATTTTTGCATTGTTCCAGCAGATTGTCAGATGCTACACAAATAGTCTTAACCTGGCAAATACATTCGTTTTTTCTTATCTTTGTCGTTACGTTTTCGTAACGAACGATTATTCAAGGCTGCACGGTTTGAGCGCCAAACCATTTTTTCTGGAACCAGAAGGCCACATGCACCAGTCCGATCATGACCGGTACCTCCACCAGCGGCCCGATTACGGCAGCAAAAGCCGCGCCGGAGTTGATGCCGAACACCGCAATGGCCACGGCAATGGCCAGTTCAAAGTTGTTGCTGGCTGCGGTAAAGGCCAGGGTGGTGGTCTTGCTGTAGTCAGCTCCCAGTTTTTTGCCCATCCAGAACGAAATAATAAACATCACCACAAAGTAAATCCCCAGCGGAATAGCGATCCGCACCACATCAAAGGGCAACTGCACAATCAGGTTCCCTTTGAGGCTGAACATGGCAACGATCGTAAAAAGTAAGGCAATCAGGGTCAACGGGCTGATTTTGGGAACCACTTCCCGGTGGTACCGTTCTTTACCCAGCAGCTTGACGCCGATCAGACGGGTCAGTGCCCCGGCAATACAGGGAATGCCCAGGTAGATGAACGTGCTTTCGGCAATCTGAGCGATGCTGATATCCACTGCCATTCCCTTCAGACCGACCAGCGGCGGCAGTACCGTGATAAAAACCCAGGCATAGACACTGTAGAAAAACACCTGAAAGATACTGTTAAAGGCCACCAGACCGGCGGCGTATTCGGTGTTGCCCTTGGCCAGCTCGTTCCAGACAATCACCATGGCAATGCAGCGGGCCAGGCCGATCATGATCAGACCCACCAGATAGTCCGGCTTGTCCGGCAGCAGCAAGGCAGCCAGGGCAAACATCAGCACCGGGCCGATCACCCAGTTCTGCAGTAGCGAAATGCCCAGAATTTTTTTGTTTCGAAACACCTCCGGCATATCCTCGTACTTTACCTTGGCAAAGGGGGGATACATCATCAGGATCAGGCCGATGGCAATGGGGATATTGGTGGTCCCCACCTGAAAGCTGTTCACAAAGGCCTCCGTGCCCGGCACAAAATACCCCAGCCCAACCCCCAAAGCCATGGCAGCAAAGATCCAGAGGGTCAGGTAGCGATCAAGAAAAGAAAGTTTCGTACTCAACGGTTCACTCATGGGTGGCACCTCGTTTTTTTTCTTCACATCGACTCTTTTTTAACCTACTATCCGCTTAAACGGATGCTTGGAGGGCAAAAAAATAGAACGTAAAACTCAGATACAGCTCTGTTCCTTACCGGCCGTGTACTGCTGTAGTCGTAGCCGGTCCTGATCGGCATCCGGCAGACTGTGGCAGGTATCAGCTATCAGTGCCAGCAGCGAGCGGCGCTGTGTATCCAGCGAATTGACCAGAGAATAATACATCCAGATGCCGCCACGCCGGTCATTAAGCCAGCCGGCATTTTTCAGGTAGGCCACATGGCGGGAGACCGTTGACTGGGGCAGATCCAGGGCAGCCATCAGGTCACAGATACAGAGCTCTCCCTGTTCATGCAGCAACAGCAGAATACGGATCCTGATTTCTTCTGAAAGTGATTTGAAAAGGTGTGCTGTCTGTTTCATGGGTCAAACTATATCCGCATAGACGGATAAAGGTCAATCACAATTTCCATGCGCCTGCATCCAATTCATAGCATTGCCAGACCGTGTGCCTTGTGGATTACGCTGTTGTTCTGCGTGCTGCTGCTTGCGGCACCGGCGCCCCTGGAGTCCGCCGACAAGCCGGTGATTCACTTCGGGGTGATTCCCCGTTACAACCCGCTGGTCATGTACAAACGCTACCAGCCGATCATGGACTATCTGACTGAAAACACCCCCTACCGCTTTGAGTTGAAGATCGGCAGAAACTACACCGAGGCGCTGAGCTTTCTCAAGAGTGGTGTTACCCAGATCAGCTCCCTGGGGGATGTCACCTTTGTCGAGGCCCACCTCGGGTATGGTGCCCGACCGATCCTGAAGCCGCTTAACAGCAACGGCACCCCCTACTACCGCAGCGCCGTCATTGTGAAAAAAGACTCGCCGCTGCGTGATATCCGCAGCCTCAAAGGCAAGACCGTGGCCTTTGGGCCGCTGCTCTCCACCTCCGGCAACCTGATCCCCCGCTACCTGCTCTGGGATAA
>CAZYMK010000483.1:0-2280 GCA_964648885.1 uncultured Geobacter sp.
GTAGCTCATGATGTAGGTCTTTCGGACGTGGGTTCGACTCCCACCGCCTCCACCAAAATTTCGTCAAAAAATACTGATATTATTGGTATATTTTGTTCGAGCAGAGTCTCCTTTTCGCGTTCGGTACACTTTTTGGTACACCGACCGGCGCAAAGGAGACTTTTTTATGTCCAAAAACTACCTGCTAGCCACCCCTGCAAACTGGTTCTTCCGGCGTAAAGTGCCTGATGAACTGCGTACTGTTCTTGGCCGTCGCGAACTCAAGGTATCGTTAAAAACCGGCAGTAAACAAACAGCCTTGAAGCGGGCAAGGGTATTAGCGTATAAAACTGACCTAATATTTGAAACCTTGCGAGGTTCAACGATGGCTGGAGAACGAATCGACATACCCGGTTTGACCGAACTTATTGCCGAGTCCACCGTCACAATGCCTGGCGGTGCCAGCGTTCATCGCAAGATTGAAATGACTGAAGAAGAACTCAAGGCACTGATAGCCGCCAAAACTGCCAACCCTGAAATTGCATCCAACATCCTGCAGCATGTTGAAAACATTTTACACCCTGCAGAAGTTTCCGCCGTCACCGAACCTGCTAACAATATTCCCATTTATGTTGCCCCCGTTACTCCTGCTGTTGTCCATCCAGCGCCGGTTCCAGCTATAATTGAGGCTGATGAAGCCGAAGAAACTCTCACCCGTGAGATGAAACTGTCTGCAGCTATCGATGGTTACATGGAACACGGCAAGGAGATGGGAAAATGGAAAAACACTAAAGATGCTGACGATGTGCGATCTGATTTGACATTACTGATAGAAGTGTTGGGAGATCTGTCACTCGTCATCGTTACCCCTCAAAGAGCTCTGTCATTCAGTAAAACCCTGCGTAAACTGCCCTCACGTCGAAAAACAAGACCACTGTATAAAGGCAGAACCATCAGAGATCTTATTTCCGACCCCTCGATTCCAAAAGAAGACTTGCTCGAAATATCAACCTACAACAGCATAATCGGCAACTGTTCAGCACTTTTCACGTGGGCCTTCAAAGGTGTGTACAACCCATTTTGCGATTTGAAGCAAAAAGACCGTCGGCTTAAACACCGTCTGCGCAACCAATTCCTGAGTGCAGACCTGCTCCAAATCTTCAGTCATGAGATATTTACCGGCAAAAAACCGAACAGGACATACCAATACTGGACACCGTTGATTGCACTACTGTCTGGCATGCGTCAAACTGAAATCGCGCAGATTCAGCTTTCCGACATTGAGATCCGTGATGGTGTCTATGGCGTCAGCGTTGATGATGAGGCAGAAGGTCACACCATAAAGACTGAAACCAGTCGTCGTTTTGTCCCGATTCATCATGACTTGATCCGGCTTGGGTTCAAAAATCGCGTAGATTATCTCATCTCACGAGGCGAAAAGCGGCTCTTTCCTGAACTTTACCTCTGGGAAACTGACCCAAATCGTGACAAACCGGATGAAAAGGTCTATGTCGGTCAGACCATCTCAAAATGGTTCAACGGACCACGCAGATTTTTGGATAGCCTCGGCATTACTGATAAGAAGCTGGTATTCCACAGTTTCCGAAAGAACTTCATCACAGAGATGGTAAAGAAGAAAATACCCAAAGAAGAACGTGTGGCCGTAGTCGGTCATGAAGGTGAAGACACGCATGACATATACATTGCTGAATATGACTACCCGAAATTAAAAGAGAACGTTGATTTGGTGGACTTCAGCCATGCGCTGAAAAACGTGGTCCCGTGGAACATCAATTGGCGTTGAATGGATAGGAGACTATCAACTACCTCAACCGGATAACTCAGGGATCGCCTGGGTTATCCGGTTTTTATTTAGATCATCGCTTTGCTAATGACGGCGTGTATGGTACCGGCTGGGATATATCTGGGACAGGTTCACCCGTAACCGTCTCTACCGGGTGGGTCAGTTTCAGCGCCGATTCGATAGCCGCTAATCTGCTCGTCAACCGTAAATACACGTCACTTGACACGTGAACTTGAAAACCGTCGTCTTGAACCTCACCTGTTGTAACCAGTTGCCGGACATCTCCGACCAGCAGCTTGACGTTACTGACAAGCGCCTTCATTTCACGCTGCTTGACAATGAGACTGTCGCACTCGCCTGCTACTTCAAGTGCGAGATCATGAAAACGTTGAAACGCTTCCAGCACTGAGTTGTTCTGTTCCGTCATAATACCCCCCTTTATCCTAAATTCCCGAAATATTGTAACTATGAAAAACAATATAATCTTTAAATCAGAT
>CAZYMK010000484.1:0-2270 GCA_964648885.1 uncultured Geobacter sp.
GAGCTGGGGGGCAAGGACTACTCGGTTACCACCAAGGTCAACGGCAAGAAATCGGTGGCGATTGTGGTCTACCAGCAGCCGGGTGCCAACGCCATTGAAACATCAAAGCAGATCAACAGCCTGCTGGCCGGTCTGAAGAAAAATTTCCCCCAGGGGCTGGATTACAAGGTGGTGCTGGACACCAGCGAGTTCACGGCCGCCTCCATTGAAAAGGTGATCCACACCTTCTTTGAAGCGGTGGTGCTGGTGGTACTGGTGGTGTTCCTGTTCCTGCAGAGCTTCCGCGCCACCCTGATCCCAATCCTGGCCGTGCCGATCGCCATTATCGGCACCTATATCGGCATCAAGGCCCTGGGGTTCTCCACCAACATGCTGACCCTGTTCGGTATGATCCTGGCCATCGGCCTGGTGGTGGACGACGCCATTATTGTGGTGGAGAATGTGGAACACAATATGGCAAAGCACGGCATGTCGGCTATGGAGGCGGCCAAAAAGGCGATGGAAGACCTGACCGGCGCCCTGGTGGCCATTGTGCTGGTGCTGGGCTCGGTCTTTCTGCCGGTGGCCTTTCTGGGGGGGATGACCGGTACCCTCTACAAGCAGTTTGCCGTCACCATCGCCATCTCCATGGTCCTGTCCGGGGTGGTGGCCCTGACCCTCTCACCAGCCCTGGCGGCCCGGATACTCAAGCCGTCCCATGGCGAGAAAAAGGGTTTTTTCAAGTGGTTTGAAGACAGCTTTACCCGTCTGACGGATCGGTACGCCGCCGGTGTCCGCTGGCTGATCAACCACAAGACCGTGGGGCTGGGCCTGTTCTGCGGGGTGATCGTGGCGGTGGTGGTGCTGTTTAAGGTGGTGCCGGGCAGCTTTGTGCCGGATGAAGACCAGGGCTACCTGTTTGTGGGGGCCATCATGCCGGATGCCGCCAGCATGGAGCGGACCACGGCCGTTGCCGACCGGGCCGTCCAGACGCTGCAGACCAACAAGTTTATGGGTGATATCACCCAGATTAACGGTTACAGCCTGATTGACAGCAGTGTGCGGGACAATGCCGGGCTGCTGTTTGCTGCACTCAAGCCGTATAACGAACGGGAAGGTGAGGGGAGCGACTCCTTCAGTGTGGTCAAAGACCTGCGCCGCAAGCTGGCCGGTATCAAGGAAGGGATGGTCTTTCCGATCAATCCCCCGTCTATCCCCGGTCTGGGCAGTACCGGCGGGTTTGAATTCTACATCCAGAGCAAGGGGGGCGGCTCGGTTCAGGAACTTGAAAAGGTCACCAAGTCCTTTGTTGCCGAGACCCGCAAACGCCAGGAGCTGAGCAGCGTATCCAGCACCTTTTCGGCCAGCCAGCAACAGATGTATCTTGACCTAGACCGGGCCCGGGCCGAACTGCTGGGGGTGCCGGTTTCCACGGTCTACGACACCCTGCAGTCCTACTTCGGCTCCTCATATGTCGGGCAGTTTGTCCAGTATGGCCGTATCTGGCAGGTAATCATCCAGTCTGAACCGGAGTACCGCAATGAACCCAACGACCTGACCCAGGTCTATGTCCGTTCCAACAGCGGTGCCATGGTGCCGCTGTCCGCCATGGCCACCATCAGTTATGTGGCCGGTCCCAGTCTGTTGCCCCGCTTTAACGGTTTTGCCGCTGCCAAGCTCAACGGCAGTCAGGCCCCCGGTTACAGCTCCGGTCAGGCCATTGACGCCATGGAAGCGGTGGCTCAACAGGTGCTGCCGGACGGGTATGCTTTTTCCTGGGCCGGTCAGGCCTTTGAAGAGAAAAAGGCCGGCGGCACCTCCGCCATTGCCTTTGCCTTCGGCCTGATCATGGTCTTCCTGATCCTGGCGGCCCAGTATGAGAAATGGTCCCTGCCGGTGGGGGTGGTGCTGTCGGTGCCGTTTGCCATCTGCGGTGCCCTGCTGCTCACCTGGGCGCGGGGGCTGGAGAATGACGTCTACTTCCAGGTGGGGTTGGTGACCCTGGTGGGGCTCTCAGCCAAAAACGCCATCCTGATCATCGAGTTTGCCGCAGAAAATCTCAAAAAAGGGATGTCAGCCACCGATGCCGCAGTGGAGGCCGCCCGTCTGCGCTTGCGTCCGATTGCCATGACCTCGCTGGCCTTTATCCTGGGCTGCGTACCGATGGCCATTGCCCACGGCGCCGGTGCCAACAGCCTGCGCGCCATCGGTACTGGTGTCATCGGCGGCATGCTGGCCTCCACCCTGGTGGCCTCATTTTTCGTACCGCTCTTTTTTGTGCTGCTTGAGAA
>CAZYMK010000485.1:0-2255 GCA_964648885.1 uncultured Geobacter sp.
CTGATAGTATGTACACCGCTGCCCCCTCATCCGGCCTTCGGCCACCTTCTCCCTCAGGGAGAAGGGTTGATTCTGAATCTTCGTGCTAATCAGGCAATTTTGAATGGTGGATTTTGGATTTTGAATTTTGGATTGAAGGCGGGTAAGACCGAGTAAACAAATTGTTGCACTTTGTGTAACTTGGTGTAGACTTTACCCATGCAACCAATCAAGCGACTGAGCACCATTCTTGCCGATCTTACCGATTCTGAACATTGCCTGTTTACCTTATCTGATCTGCGTGCAGCGTTGCCTGATCTTTCATATGCAGCGTTTCGGACCTTGTTGAGCCGTGCTGAAAGAGCCGGCCTGCTTAAACGGGTCTGCCGCAGTCTGTATCTGTACGAGCGGGCTGCCTATCCTGCAGGGCTGCTGCTTTTTCATGCTGCCACACGTCTACGGGCAGATTGTTTCAGTTATATCAGCTTGGAAACGGTATTGAGTGATGCCGGAGTCATTTCGCAGGTGCCGATTCAATGGATTACTGTGATGACGTCGGGACGAGGCGGGATTATTCGTTGCGGCGCTTGGGGTACGATAGAGTTTGTGCATACCGGTAAGCGGCCTGAAGATCTGCAGCCGGAGCTGCAGTATGATCGTCGCTGTCAAAGCTGGCGCGCATCTGTTCGGCTGGCGCTGAAAGATATGCGTGATACGCAACGCAGCATGGAGCTGGTTGATTGGAGTGCTGTAGATGAATCTGTTTGATCGGCTTGTTTCCGAAGCGTTGCAGGGAGTGGCAGAGCTTGCCCCGTTACGCGCAGTGGTGGAAAAAGAGCTGCTGCACCATGATGTTTTGCGGGAGATGAGTAATGCCGGACTTTTGGCGGAGTTGACGTTTATTGGCGGTACCTGTCTGCGGGCCTGTTATGGATCAAGCCGTTTGAGTGAGGATCTTGATTTTACCGGAGGTCTTTCTTTTACACAGGGGCAACTGGCTGATCTTGGGAAACTGCTGACCGATCGTCTGCACGCTAAATACGGTCTGCCCGTTGTGGTGAGTGACCCTGTTCGTGAAGGTGCTGCTGTTGCAACCTGGAAGATGCGCGTCACTACTCGACCAAGCCGTCGCGGTCTGCCCGTCCAGCGCATCACTATCGATATCTGCGCCATTCCCAGTTATGACCCCCGGCCAATGATGCTGCGTAACCCTTACGGTGTTGCTATGGGCACCTCGGGTCTGATTCTTCAGGCAGAGAGTAGAGAAGAAATTCTTGCCGACAAGCTGGTGGCGCTGGCTTTACGCCCTAATCGTATAAAAAATCGTGATGTATGGGATATTGTCTGGTTAAAACAGCAGGGGATCTTGTTGCCGCTCCCCTTGATGCCGCCGAAATTGCAAGACCATTGCTGTGGTCAACAGGAATTTATGGAAAGGCTGGAGAGCCGACTTCGGTTGTTGGCAGAAGACCCGTCTGTACAGCTTGATTTTAAAAAGGAGATGGCACGTTTTCTTCCTGCCGGACTGGTGGCTGCTACGGTTGAACACCGGGATTTTTGGAGCTATCTTGTTGCCACCATTGGTGATGAGTGCCGTTTGATTACCGGCTTTTTAACAGGTAAGGAACAGGCGCCCTCTTTCCGGATGTGAGTGTTTGCCAAACAGGCATGGAAAGGTAAGGCGGGAGGCGGGAGGCGTTAATTTTGAATGGTGAATTTTGAATGTTGGGTTGAAGGCGGGAAAGAGCGGGAAGCGGCAATTTTAAATGGTGGATTTTGGATTTTGAATGAGTGGGGTCTCAATTGGAGAATATACTTGTCACTGGCGCC
Source organism: uncultured Geobacter sp. (assembly GCA_964648885.1). Taxonomy (GTDB): domain Bacteria; phylum Desulfobacterota; class Desulfuromonadia; order Geobacterales; family Pseudopelobacteraceae; genus Trichlorobacter. The sequence continues at coordinate 1,810 of CAZYMK010000485.1, forward strand.
ACCGGCTTCGTTGGTCGTGCGCTTTGCTCCTATCTTGTAGAGAAAAGTTTCAACGTACGAGGAACGTTGCTCGCTTCTGAAATACCATCTGCTCTTGCAACTGGTGTGGAACCCGTAGTTGTAGAACCTCTACGCTGATACATCCTGGAGCAATGCACTGGTCGGCATTGACACTGTTATCCACTTGGCAGCCCGGGTGCATATCATGGATGATCCATCGGCTGATCCGCTGACTGAGTTCCGCAAGGTGAATGCAGCAGGCACCGCTCAGCTGGCACGCGAAGCAGCAAAGGCTGGTGTACAGCGGTTTGTCTTTATCAGCTCTATCAAGGTGAACGGGGAGGAATCGTGTTGCCCCTATACGCCTGACTCCTTGCCGTGCCCCACTGATCCCTACGGTATCAGCAAATGGGAGGCGGAACAGGCCCTGCGTACAATTGAGGCGG
>CAZYMK010000486.1:0-2255 GCA_964648885.1 uncultured Geobacter sp.
ACGCTGCTGGCCCTGCTGCTGCTCTGGAGCGCCTGGCAGACGCTGTCCACCCCCAAACTGGACCGGGCCATAATCATGTTCATTGTCTTCGGACTCTTGCTGACCCTGGTCTGGTCACGGCTGGATGCGCCGGATATCGCACTGGCCGAGGCAGCCCTCGGCGCCGGTCTGACCGGCACACTGCTGCTGGATGCACTGGCTGCCTTCCGTCAAACCGGACAGGGAGCCGTGAATACGGGATTCATGACCACCATCAGGCGGTTCCCGACGATCCTTGCCTTGCTGGTACTGCTTGCTGCGTTACTTGCTGCCCTGTTCAAACTGCCATTACCAACGGTGAACCTGCCTGCCATGGTTGCCCAACAGATGCCCGACAGCGGCGTCAGCCATCCGGTTACCGCAGTACTGCTCAACTTCAGAGGCTACGATACCCTGCTGGAGGTTGCAGTGCTGATGCTGGCCCTGCTGGGGATACTGACCGTCGGCCTGCCGGTTGAGCGGCCGCTCCTGTCCCGCAACCTGCTGGTGCCGATTCTGGCCCGCTACGCTGTACCGCTGATGACACTGGCCGCGATCTACCTGCTCTGGGCCGGTTCCCACCGTCCGGGCGGCGCCTTCCAGGCTGCTGCCGTGCTGGCGGCCGGGGTGGTGCTGCTTAATCTCGCTCAGGTGCAACCCCGCTGGATTCCAGGGCAGCACTGGATCCGCCAGCTGATCAGCGCCGGTTTTCTGCTGTTTCTGTGTATTGCTGCTCTGCTGCTCATGATGAACGGGGGGCTGTTACACTACCCGCCGGATCAGGCAGGGCTGCTGATCCTGCTGATCGAAAGCGGCTTGACCGTCTCGCTGGCCATCAATCTGGCTGCGTTTTACCTGCTCCGTTCAGATCGCCCGGAACCGCTGCCAAATCAGGAGGATACGCCATGAGTAGCGGTCTTCTGTTTGCAGTTGTCGGCTGCCTGCTGTTTGTGATGGGGCTGGGCGGTATCATCCTGCTGGATCATCTGTTGCGACGGATCCTGGCTTTCAACCTGCTGGGCAGCGGCATTTTTCTGGTGCTGGTGGGGCTTGCCCAGCGCAACGGAAGGCCGGATCCGGTACCCCAGGCCATGGTGCTGACCGGCATTGTGGTTTCGGTGGCGGCCACCGCCCTGGCCCTGGCCCTGGCACGCCGCCATCAGGCTGCAGGCGGCAACACCGACCTGACAGACCATGCCGGCCCGAAGGAGCGCCATGACTGAGCTGCTTCCCAACCCACTGGTCTGGCTGATTCTGCTGCCCCTTGGCTGGGCTGCCCTGGCCTTTTGGCTGGGGCCGGGCCGGGGTCAGATCCTTGCCCTGAGCGGTATTACCCTGCAACTGCTTGCAGCCCTGTCCCTTGCAGTGGATATCCTGAACCACGGCACGGTGACCCATCTGGTGGGCGGCTGGCAGGAGCCGCTGGGCATCCTGCTGGTTAGCGACGGCCTGTCTGCGGTGATGCTGCTGCTTACCCAGACGGTAACGCTTCCGGTTGCCATCTATGCCTGCCAATATCTGAACCGGGAGGACCGGCGCTGGTTCTGGCCCCTGACCGGTTTTTTACTGGCCGGCATGAACGCCCTGTATCTGTCCGGCGACCTGTTTAATCTTTATGTGACCCTTGAGCTGATCGGCCTTGCAGCGGTGGGGCTGGTGGCTGTGGGCGGCAGATCCGGACAGGTGGCTGCGGCACTGCGCTATCTGCTGGCCAGTCTGGCAGGATCAGGCTGTTTTCTGCTGGGGGTGGCGCTGCTTTACGGCTGTTACGGCACGGTCTCGTCCAGGTTGCTGGCAGAACTGATCAACGTACCGACGCCCCCTGCGGTCTGGCTGGCCGCTGCATTGATCTGTGCGGGCCTGTTTCTCAAGACCGCCCTCTTCCCCCTCCATTTCTGGTTGCCCCCTGCCCACGGCGGCGCCCCGGCCCCGATCTCGGCGCTTTTATCGGCCCTGGTGGTCAAGGCCTCGTTCTACGTGCTGCTGCGGCTCTGGCTGGGACCCTTTGCCGGTTTTATCGCGCCGTTGGCCTTGTTACCGGCTCTGCTGGGCAGCATGGCAATCCTGTGGGGTTCATGGCAGGCGATCCGTGCCGACCAGCTGAAGATGCTGGTTGCCTATTCCACCGTGGCTCAACTGGGGTATCTGTTTCTGGTCTTTCCACTGTTCGGTACCGGCAACATGGCGTTGCAGGCATGCGTACTTCAGGCAGTGGCCCACGGCCGGGCAAGGGCAGC
>CAZYMK010000487.1:0-2253 GCA_964648885.1 uncultured Geobacter sp.
ACCGCCTGGGGTTCCCACTTCCTGACGCGGTAGTAGAGCTTGTCGTAATACTGCTTGATCAGTCCCTCTGCCAGTCCCTCCACATCCCATGCCTCAAGCCTTTGCAGCAATTCACTGTAGGCATCGAAGCCCAGCTTTTTCCTGATCCGTTCCAGTGCCTCGAACATCGGCTGGCGATACTCTTCCCGCGCATATTCAGCAGCAAGCCGCTTGACCCGGGTAGCCACTGATACCTCGCACCAGATCTTGGTACTCTCGGCCATCACCCCGTACAGATTACCGGGCAGGGTCAGGCGGCCGATCCGCTGGCTCTCCCCCTCCACCACGATCGGCCGATCAACCGGTGCCCGGCGAAAGGCGTCCCACAACAGGTTCTCAAACCGTTTCTGTGACGGCTGTTCGCCCAGCCCCAGCGAGCCGAAGGCGGAGCCACGGTGCCGCGCCAGCCCCTCCAGATCGATCACGGTGTATTTTCCGCGCGGCAGTTGCAGCAGGAATTCGGTCTTGCCGGAGCCGGTCATGCCGTGCAGCACCACCAGCTGCACCGGCAGGCTAACCGATTCAAAAAAGCCGGTTACCAGGCTGCGGAATGCCTTGTAGCCCCCCTGCAGCTTTACCACCGGATGACCGGTCATCTCCAACAGCAACGCCACTGACTCGCTGCGCAAGCCGCCCCGCCAGCAGTAGACCAGCACCGGCCTGCCCTGGGCTGCCTCGGCTATGGTTTGAACAATCGCTGGAAAACGGTGGCAGGTCAGCGCCAGCCCCCGTTCACGGGCAATCTGAGGCCCCTGCTGTTTATAGAGGGTGCCAATTTCGACCCGCTCAGGATTGGTAAGGATCGGTACATTAATGGCGCCGGGCAGGTGATCTTCAGCAAACTCCAGTGGAGTACGGGCATCTACCAGCAGGTGAGAGGCAAGCAACGATGGATCAAAAGGTACGGTACGAACCATGAAAGAGCAGCTCCAGACAGATATTTTCCGGTATCACCCTTGCCTTGCAGGGTGTTCAGTGGTACATATAAACACTCTTTCCCATGCCTTTGCAAGGTTGCAAAAACCTATCACCCACCCTATCCGAGGAGGAAACCATGGAAAAAAAGCAGGTGCACTATCGTGAGCTGGGACTGGCCAACACCAAAGAGATGTTTGCCAGGGCCATGGCCGGCAAGTACGCCATACCCGCCTACAACTTCAACAATCTTGAGCAGCTGCAGGCCATCATCACCGGTTGTGTCGAGACCAACTCCCCGGTCATTATCCAGGTTTCCAAGGGTGCGCGTAGTTACGCCAACGAAACCATGCTGCGCTATATGGCCATGGGTGCGGTGGAAATGGCCCGTGAAATGGGCTCCAACATCCCTATCTGCCTGCATCTCGACCATGGCGACTCCTTTGAGCTCTGCAAGTCCTGTGTGGACAGCGGTTTTTCCTCGGTCATGATCGACGGTTCCCACCTGCCGTACGAGGAGAATGTGGCACTCTGCACGAAAGTGGTCGAATATGCCCACCAGTTTGACGTATCCGTTGAAGGAGAGCTGGGTGTGCTGGCCGGGATTGAGGATGAGGTCTCTGCCGAGCATTCCACCTACACCAAGCCGGAAGAGGTGGAGGATTTTGTGAAAAAGACCGGCGTGGATTCCCTGGCCATCTCCATCGGCACCAGTCACGGCGCCTACAAGTTCAAGCCAGGCCAGCCGGTACCGCCACTGCGGTTCGACATTCTGGAAGAGTGCGAAAAGCGCATCCCCGGTTTTCCGATCGTACTGCACGGGGCATCCTCGGTGGTACCGGAATATGTCGCTCTGATCAATCAGAACGGCGGCATGCTGGAAGGAGCAATCGGTGTACCGGAAGAGCAGCTGCGTCAGGCTGCGGCTTCAGCTGTCTGCAAGATCAATATCGATTCCGATGGGCGTCTGGCGGTTACGGCCAAGATTCGCGAATACTTCGGCAAGGATCCCAAAGAGTTCGATCCCCGCAAATATCTGGGTGAAGCCCGCAAAGAGCTGATCAAACTGATCAAACACAAGAACGAGATGGTTCTTGGTTCTGCAGGCAAGGCATAGAATACGTCCTGGTGAGGTGAGCGTCATGAGTACCAGAAAATTTTCACGTGTACCGTTTCATGTTATGGCCACCGCCACGGTCCATGGCCGCAGCTTTCCCGGCAAGGTCAGCAACCTTTCCATGAATGGCCTGTTTCTTGAAACACCGGAACGGCTGGCCGAGGGCGAGGTTGCCGACCTGA
>CAZYMK010000488.1:0-2239 GCA_964648885.1 uncultured Geobacter sp.
AGCAGCTGGTCAAGAATACCGAGGTGTCCACCAGTGCAACAAACGATACCGCTCCTGCCGGACTGGTACAGGTGGCCGAAGCCCCGCAACAGGGGCAGGGTGACGAGGAAAATGCCGCTGGACAGCCCGAGGATGATGACGATCAGAAGAAGAAGCAGAAGGATGATAAAGGACAACAGCAGACCGGAGGAGGCAAAAAAGATGACAAGCCCAAGAAAAACTACTGCAATTAGTCTGCTGGTATGCGGCTTGCTGCTTCTGGCCTCGGTTGCCCTGGCAGCACCGGCAGCTACGGTCACGCACCTTTCCGGCCCGTTGGTGGTGCGTAAGGCAAACGGTACCACCAAGGCCCTTGCCATCAGATCAACGGTTGAGGCGGGGGATACGGTGGAGACGGCCAGACGGACCTACGCCCGTTTGAAGTTTACCGATGGCAGCGAGGTGACCTTGAAGCCGAATACCCAGTTTAAGGTTGAGCAGTACGCCTATGACCAGGCCAAGCCGAAAGAGGATGCCGGTTCCTTCAATCTGATCAAGGGGGGCTTGCGGACCATTACCGGGCAGATCGGCAAGCGGGGCCTGCAAGACAGTTACCGGATGAAGACCCCGACGGCCACCATCGGTATCCGTGGTACCATTTACGATGCCACCTACTGCACCGGCGACTCCTGTGGCGCTATCAAGCCTGGTCTGTATCTGGCTGTGACTGACGGGCAGGTGGTGATTACCAACAGCGCCGGTGTACAGACCACCATCCCGGTGGTGGCCGGACAGTATGTCTATGTGGCCAGCCCCACCACGCCGCCGGTGGTGCTGCCGAGCAAACCAGATATTCCGTTTAACCCACCGCCGTCGGTGGGGAGCGGTCCCCGTGGTTCGCAGGAATCAGCCGGTGGTCAGGGGGGCAGTACAAACTGCGAGATGCGCTGATGGAGCGGTGACGGCTTACCCCCTCCCCGACCCTCCCCCTCCTGGGGCGGGAGACGAGCTGGTACTCCTCCCCCCAGCGGGTATTCTTGGGGAGTTTGACAAGCTGGTACCCCTCCCCCCAGCGGGGGGAGGCTGGGAGGGGGGAGTTTCGCTGCGGGCGTTGCGTGAGTAGCTGCCGTGTTGTGAGGATGGTTACGCGCCGCTGATCTGCCGATACAGCCCCAGCAGAGCAGCAGCCTCCTGTTCCGGAGCGCAGTGTCGAAAGACGAACTCTTGTGCAGCCCGGCCAGTGCGAAGAAGCTGGTCGGGCTGTTCTCTTAGAAGTCTGACCAGGTTGCGCAGTTCCTCACCGTCACTATAGAGCCACCCGGTTTCACCCTGCCGTATCAGTGAGCGGTTACCTGGAATGTCGGCTGCTACCACCGCCTTTCCCATCACCATCGCCTCAAGCAGGGCATTGGCCATGCCCCCTTCAAAGAGCGAGCTGTTCAGCACGAGATCCGCTGCCGCATAGACTGACCCCATCTGCATGTAGGGGATTTCACCCATCAAGGTGACCCAGGGATGCAGCGCTGCTGTGGCCTGAATCTGAACGGCGTAGTATTCATCAATCACGCCGCCAGCAATCCAGAGTTGCAGCCAGGGCTGCTCGGCAGCCAGCGGCGCCAGCTGTTCGATGGCCTGGATAATCCCCTTGACCGGCCGCAGGGCTGCCGGAAGCAGGACCACAAAATCTGCGATATGACGGGGCCAGGGTGGAGCCGGTGAGAACGGTTCCACCCCCTGGGGGATGATCTGCAGTTTCTGCTGGAGCCGGGGAAGGTGCGCCACAGCCTGCTGCGCCACCAGCTGATCAAAGCAGATCACCGCTGCTGCATCGGTCAGCGCCAGCTGTGTGTCGGGGTGATCTCGCAGAGCAGGGTCAAACAGATCACTGCCGGTAAGGGTGATCAGATAGGGGCGGCTAAGCCCCGCAGCTGCTGCGCGGGCCGCAGGTCCGGCATAGTGGGCATGAAAGGCGTGTAGCAGGTCGGGCGGATCGTGCAGCAGTTGATCTATCTGTTGCTTCCGGTCTGCGGTATCAAGCGGGATCAGCTGTACCCGGCAGCCCTGCAGCTGTAGCTGTTTGGCAATCCGTTGGACGCTGGTGATGTTGCCCCGGGTGGGGCCCTGGCTGAATGGACAGAAGAGTGCGCAAAACATGGGCACATTATGGCGATTGATGCCTGTTCAGGCAAGGGGGAAAAGCGCCTTGCTTGCCCCTTGCCCCTCTGGTATGCTGCTTTGCCATGAAGATCACCATTCTTGG
>CAZYMK010000489.1:0-2235 GCA_964648885.1 uncultured Geobacter sp.
CGGCAGAGGGGGAAAGGAGCGCAGCATCATCGCCGATCCCCAGTTCGGGTGCAACAGGCTGCGGGAAACGGGCACGAATCTGATCGATCAGACCAAATTCGCCCAGGGAGGAGAGGGAAGAAGAATCGTGCATCAGTTTATTGCCCTGCGGCTGAATTTGATCACAGTTGCCGTACCCGCAGTCTGTGTTCATCGAGTACCACTAACGATCCGGGCTGAAAATCAGGGTTCATGCTACACAAGACGGTGAGCGTTCGCATGACATTATCAGCTGTTGGCAGCTTCAAACGTAGGTAGATGATGCCGTAGCAGGGATGGTTGTTGTTGATAGCCAGTGTCCCGAAATCCGAATCATGCGTTACCACAAACCGCTGTTGTTTGTTTGCCAGAGAGAGCAGGTTCAGATCAGTTGTCCCCTGCAGTCCAGATTCCTTGACATCATAGACGTCAAAGCCGTTTGCGCGAAAAAAGAAGACTACTTTGGGAGAAATGTTTTCGTCGGTCAGTAATTTTAGCTGATTAAACTGCATCAGGCAGCCTTAAGATCAAGATATATTTCGTTTTTCATGGCATGCGCGGCGTATGCCAAACAGGCACTTAAGGCTTCTGGAGTCAGGTGCGGATAATCAGCAAGGATTTCATCTCTGGAAACACCTGCGGCATAGAGATCTAAAATAAAGTCAACGGAGATACGGGTGCCGCGAATAATCGGCTTACCACCCAGAATAGCCGGGTCTGCTGTTATTAATGATGCCATGGTAAAGGTCCTCTCTTATCGTACGTCTGTACTTCGCTATTTCTTCTCATACACCACCTCACCATTGTTGATTTCTGCATAAACGTTGCTGACGGGTCGCAGGGCATGGCAATCGGCACCAGATCAATAGGTATAATGCTGGAGATGTCACGTAGCTTTTTTCTTAAGGCAAGTGACAAGGTCAGATAATCGTCACTGGAGTTGCAGAAAACAGCCAAATCCAGATCGTTTGGCGATTCAGAGGTAATAAAAGACCCGAATACCACAATCTTTTCTATCGTACCGTCATCAATAAAGGCAGTTCGCAGTTGTCGGCGTATGTTCTGTTTGTCAATGAGAGGCATTGGCAACCCTTTCAAAACAGCTTTCTGAACCCCATGCCAACCAGTTCGTAGTGGCGGTCGGCAGTCAGGGCATCGCTTAGGCGTAACTCTTTCATCAGCGCAAAGGAGGTCAGATCAACAAAAGAAATATCCGGTTTGACGGCAAATTTCTTGCTGAGTTGCCAGGCAGCGTTCCAGCGTTCTTCAGTAACCCGTAGAAGTTGAATTTTGCCAGTACGAACACCGGCAAGGAGACCGTCAATAAACACCGCTGCCCCCTTGGCCGTCGTGCGGAGACGTAACAAGGTGACGGTTTCCGAAAGAATATAATCACTGGTAACCGGGATGCCGCCTGAAAGCATAAAATCCCGATAGTACGCCGTTACCTGCTGGTGACGCTGGTCATCACGATGCGCGATGGCAAGCCAACCCCAGGTGTCGAAGAACACTCTGCGACCGGGCTTCACGATGGTTTACCTTCATACAGGTGCTGATTATGGCTATCAGCCAGATCAGCTGGACCGCCCTCACATACACCGACCAAGGCCAGCAGGTCATTGGTCTGCTCATCCGCCTGAGGATAGGTTGCAGAACCGTTCTGACTGCCGATAAAATCGTCAATTGCCCGTCTGACCAGTTCTGCGACCGGGACATTCATCCGCTGGTGCAAGTCTTCCAATACTTTCTTCTGTACTTCATCAATGAACATTTGATAGCGAACCATGCCCATACCAACTACCTCCCAGTTGCCTGAAAACGGCATGTACTCACGCAACATCGCAACGAACGCAACGAACGCAACGGAAATCAAAATATACACACACTATAGATCCAAACATGTGTATGTCAAGCGCTGCTAAAACAAAGGGGCCTGATGCGTGTGCGCCATGCCCCCTTGTTATCAATCATTGACAACTGGCTTATCCAAAATCTTCAGCAACCCGTTCAGCCATTGCCAGCTTTGCCTGTCTGCGTTCTGCTGTAATGCCGCCAGATCATAGCGATGTGACAACGCCTCGCAGAGCTTGCAACGGCTTGACCGCTATAGGCGTATGTTTTTCCGTGTCACCCGTTGCCTTCACGCCGATATCTCTTTGCTGGGCCGCACCACCACTTTTGGGGTGGCAGGCTTGGCTTTGACCTTGGGTGCCGGTA
>CAZYMK010000490.1:0-2233 GCA_964648885.1 uncultured Geobacter sp.
GACTACCATCTTAAACTCGACTGTTTTTTGTCTTGACTATGGGGTCCACTAAAGGTTGCCAAAACCGTGGTTCTCAACAGATTGCTGAATGCTTTTTTTAAAGTGAATATGGTACGGTTCCTTTTCATGTCTGTTTCTCCTATTCGTCGCTGGCTGTGTACCTGCATTTGATAACGCATCGTCTGTGCCAAGACAATATTGTGCAACATCAGAATGTTATGATCGCTGTGCTGCCAACCCCTGCCTAACTGCGCCAACTTTGTTGGCGCTTACTCCGCCCGCCGGTCTGCCCCGCGCATGGCCTCCACAATCGCCATTGTTCGTACGCTTACCGTTGTTACCCGTTGCAGCAGGTCAATCACCTGCTCTTTGTAGTCGCTGAAGCGGTAGCTGTTGAACTTCTCTCTGATGGTGGGGTCTTTGGGTTTGGATTCCTTGTATTGATCCAGAATCCATTCCAGGGCGGTGCGGTTGCCCAGCTTGTAGTCCCAGGCTACAGGCGCAATGCCCCACAGGGTGGTCTGGCTGTCAAGGGTGACCTGATTAGCGCCGATCTTCCGCTCATGGTTCGACAAGCTCAGGGCGAACGGAATTTTATCATGCTGTTTTGTAATGCGTCCTAATCGGGGCAGAAACCATATTTGGCGCCAAAGATGGGATCAGCCGGAAAAGCCGGTTTAGCGCAAATCTTGACGTTGACACTGTGTTTGCATTCAACTTGATTATAGCCGTTTTCATAATCAGTGCCGGTACAGGTACGGCCTACAAGATAAATCCTGTTGCGATATGCATCAACCCTCCATGCACTGACGTCGGTGAGTGGCGTGTTCTTGGGGGAAATCCAGGTGTAGGTTTGCCCACGATGCAGCTCTACTGTTTTATAATACCCACCGGCGTGCATGGTGATAGTGCAGCTCTCAAACGGTATATCACTCGGCATCATCACCTTCCACTGGTAGATGTCGGGAAGTACGATTTGAAAGGCTTCAGCACGGTCGGGCATTGTTGCGATCAGGCTCAAAAGTAACGCTGCTGCTGCAATACTGGCTGATTTCATGGCTGATCCCTCTTTTTTGAGATGCTGATGTTGTGAGTACCGCTATATAAACACCATTTTCTGGGCAATCTGCGGAACAATCGTTTCAGTAATGATTGATCGAAAAGCTTGTCCATTGCGGATTAAGAAAGGGTTCCACCGAAATATAGTAGGTACCCCCTCCACAGTTAGCAAATCCTGAATCTTTGGTCTCGGTCTTTTCCTTGCCGGCATGGTCTTTAAAACGGCAGGTGGCGATGACTTTCTGTAGATTGCAAAGCGCTGGAGAAAGCTTGATAGTTCCTGTTTCGGCTGCCTTTAACGATTGTAGTGTGTTGGTTGCCACAATGCCGCTGCCGGTAGTGAGATTGACTGTTACCTTGCAGACGGCATTGGCGTTCAGCTCTTTAGCCGGAATATACGCATTCAGGTTGTTGACAATGGTGAAGGTATAACTTGCAGCCTCTGCAGAAGAGAGGTTTCCGGCCAATGAGCAGAATACAACTACTGCCAGTGTTGCAAGTGACTGTTTCATCGTGATGTTCCTTTCTATACTGCAAAAGCAGATTATTTTTTAAATCTCATTTGTATGATCCAGGTACCGTCTGTTTGAGGGGTCACTGCAGCCTCGCCGGTGATTCCGGCATAAGTACCTGTTCCTCCCACAACTGCAACAGGGGAAGTCCCTTTTTGCGTCTCTGTGCCTGCAAGGGAGATAGTTCCGTCGTGTAGCGAGAGGGTCCAGCGGCATTCGGATAACTTGCCTGGCAGGGTCACAATGCAAAAGCCGTTACTGGTTCCGATTGGTTTTTCAGCTTCATCAACAACAGGTTCATTCCAGACCGTTAGATCTCCGGCAGACTTTCCCTTTTTGCCAAGGTCAATCACGGTTGTTTTACCAAGCTGGCCTTGCTCTTTGACAGTCATTTGCTTCCAGACCGTTTCTGAGTGTGCCATGGTTGTACCACCAGTAAGCGCCAAAACTCCTGCAACTGTTGCAATCCACTTTGTTTTCATTTTACTTCTCCTTTGAGTTGCTGTCTCCACAGGCGGCAAGCCGCAGCGAAAGCACCATAATGACGATACTTTTGAGCATTTTTTATAATGCCACCTCGCTGGTTCAGACTGAAAAAGCGGTGGTCACCCCAGCTCAAAGCTGGTGATGCCGTAGATCTGCTCAAGGGGCAATGCCGGGGG
>CAZYMK010000491.1:0-2217 GCA_964648885.1 uncultured Geobacter sp.
TTCCGCATACTCAGAAAATGGGCGTTGTTGGCAGCAAAGGGACAGATCGGCTGACTGCAGGACTCAAAGCCAAAGCGTTGGAAATAGGTCGGCTCCCCCAGTACAAACAACGGCTGGCTCTTGATGCTCTCCTGGCGCAGGGCAAAGTTGAGCAGCTCCGTTCCCACCCCCTGCCGCTGAAAATCCGGCGCCACGGCCATCAACGCCAGGTGCAGGCCGCAGACAGACTTACCGTGGTAGGCGTTTGAAAAGGCGAGGTAGGCAATAACCTTGTTGGTCTGGATGCAGACCCACTCCTGGAGCAGCTTATTGTGTTCATGCAGCTTCTGAACAAGCGTGGCCTCATGGCTGCTGCCGGCAAAGGTCCGCTGCAGCAGGGCGTACACCTTGGGACGATGTTCACTGGTTACTTTCTGTATCTTCACGTCTCCAGCCCCCTCTGATCAGAATCGACACACTGGCGCAGGCAGCATCAGCACTATCCCTGCCGTGCCAGCAGGTACCTGCCGACATAGTTTTTTGAAAACTGGTAGGCAGTACGGCCACAACGTTTACTTTTATCGTGGGACCATTTGATCGCCTCCTGCTCCAGCTCCTTGGTGAGGGGGATCTCGACATGCCGTTCGCGGGCCTCACGGGTAATGGCCAACCGGACCGCATCCAGATAGCGATCCTGCGAAAAGGCGTAGAACGCAACCCACAGACCGAAGCGGTCTGAAAGGGAGATCTTCTCATCCATCACCTCGCTCTGCTGCAGTTCACCGTTCACGAACATGCCGCCGCGCTGGTCAGTCTCGTATTCCGGCAGCAGGTGTCGCCGGTTGGAGGTAACGTAAATCAGCACGTTTTCAGGCGGCGAGTAGACCGAGCCGTCCAGGGCACTCTTCAGCATTTTGTAGCTCAACTCTCCCGGTTCAAAGGTCAGGTCGTCACACAGCAGGATGAAGCGGTAGGGCTGATCCTCCACCGCGCTGAAGATCTCGGACAGATAGATCAGGTCTTCCTTTTCAATCTGGATTACCCGCAAACCTTTGGGGGCATACTCATTGAGCAGGGCCTTGATGATGGATGACTTGCCGGTACCACGCGATCCCCACAACAGGGCGTTGTTGGCCGGCAGACCGGCCAGAAACTGGCGGGTATTATGTTCCATTACCTCGATCTGCTTCTCTACGCCCAGCAGTTCGGCAAGACTGGTCGTATCAGTGACCCGTACCGGCTCAAGATAGCCGGAAAAGGAATGGCGGCGCCAGTTGGCGGCATAGCAGGCAGACCAGTCCACCGGCTTGACCGTGCGGGGCAACAGCATCTCAACCGAGCTTAATACCCGCTCCAGACGGGCTACAACATCAGGTTTCAGGTTAAACATCATCGTCTCATTTCATGGGTAAAATAATCCCCGCTATCCTGCTGATCAGGCAGGGGGGATAGAAAGCAGGTATGCACGGAAACAGAGGTGGATCAGACACAGGAGGGAGAGCCGGACTGCCGCGTGCGGATCGCATCATATACGCTACCCGCCGGAAAGTTGTCAAACGGAATCTCTGTTGTTTTTACTCTGGATTCAGTTTAACCGCTTCACGCGGATGCCGGGGACCGGGCGCCGAACAGCTGCCCTGCTCACGGTCCAGCTCATCAATCCAGCCGGCTTTTGAATCGGGAAAGGCATCAGCGTAAGGCACGTAGGGCTTGATATCCAGCACCGGGGTACCATCCAGCAGATCTACCCCCCGCAGCTGCAGGGTACGCCCGTCTATCCGCACTAATTCCACTGCCGAGAGGCCGATGCCATTGGGTCTGTGGGGCGAACGGGTAGCCAGTACGCCCCGCTTTGGCCCGCCCCGGGGCGGCTTGACGGTGTTTTTCCAGCCCTCGCTCAAGTGAAAGGCAAAGAGCAGCCAGACCCGCTCGAATCCTGCCAGATCTTGCAGCACCTGCTCATCCAGCCACGCTGCCAGTTCCAGGGTTGCCAGGACCGGTTCACCGCTCTCGGTTCCTTGCACCACGGTACTTTGATGGGGTGCATCAATCCGGCGCGTGTAGGGTGAACGCAGAATGCCGATCGGACGATAGCTGTACAGGGTGTCGCAGGTCATGGCACGCATGCTAGCGTAAGAGCAGGTGACAGACAATCAAAATACCGGGAGACGACACGATTCATTTCAGAGAGATGTTGCGCCGAATCGCCCGAAAATGCTACATAGACAAACCATTATC
>CAZYMK010000492.1:0-2206 GCA_964648885.1 uncultured Geobacter sp.
AAGAGGCAATTGAAGAGGCTCTGAATGAAACCGTGGCTACAGGCTGGCAATTTGACGGCGTGCAGTTTGCCATGCGGGAAAGCAGCAAACGCCCGGCCATGGCCTTTCTGCTGTTTACCCGTGAGGATGAACAAACACGGGAGCCATGATCTTCATCTGAACCATCCGCTTCATCATGCGGTGGTAAGATGGGATGCGTTCAGTCGGCGGGTTTATACTTCAGGCTCTTCGCAAGGGAATGGCTCTGTCACCTGTATCCCGCTACAACAACGTATAGTGCTGCTGCATGGCGCAATGGCTGCGGTAGGCGGCCAGGTAGCGGGCATCTTCGGCGTAGGTGCCGGGATAGATCGGTGGCACCGGCTGATGTCGCTGCACATGATCCACATTCACAAAGGTGAACAGACAGGAGTTGGAGAGCGCCTTGCTGGTGCGGTCACGGCTGATCCGCTCTATGCCGGCCTCAACGCAGATAAAACTGTCACAGGTGTAGACCACCCGGCAGGTATAGTGCAGTTTGTCACCCAACCTGACCGGGTGGAAAAAGTTGATCCGGTTGACCGCCGCAATCAGTGGCCGGTGCGGTGCGATCAGTTCGGCGCAGATAGCTGACAGCTCATATGCCCGTCGGATAATATAGCCGCCGAAGATCCGGTGGGGCACATACTCCTGCTCCGGGTACATCCGCTCCCAACCATCCACCACCAACCGATCAGCCTTCAGGCCGTTAAAGCCTGGCTCATCCTGGGCCATATGGAGTTGCTGCAACAGTTGATACTCGTCACGACTGGGTGGTTCGTGTTGGGCTGCCTGCTGCTGCCGGTACTGTTCACGCTCCTGCACTGCTTTCTCTGCACGGCGACGTTCCAATTCGTCCTGATACTCCAGCGGCGGGAGGATCCGACTCTCCTCAGCAGCCTCACCTCCACGGGCCACCATGGTAAAGTAGCAGGAGGCGATATGGGTGGCTGGATCACCGGCATGTTCCACCCGCATTCCCACCACCATGGAAGATCTGCCCACCTGGTTGATCCGGGCATCGATCTGAATGTCCCGGTTGTTGTCAACCACATGCCGCACAACGATATTGTCGATGGCGGCGGTCACCACCTTGGCATCGGCATGGGTGCGGCGGGCATAGCCAAGGGCCACCTGCTCCGCCATGATATCAAGGTCTTCCAAGAGCAGACCGAACCTGAAATTACCTACGATTGGCTCATCAACAACCAAGTAGCGTCGCTGGACAGCCGGATCGGTTGCCAACGGTATTGTCTTGTGCAGCGAGGTCTGCTGAGGTGTTGTCATCATCAGTCTCCTTGGGGAGGGGCAAGGCCTGACAAAAGGCCGGCTTTTCAAAGACGGTTGCAGGGCGGCCATTGGACATCTGAGAAAACAGGATGATGCATCATGTGCCCAAGGCAGTATCAGCCTAATGGCGACAGCTGTAACTCATTGCCAATGCTGAATGCTTTGCCAATGCACGGGCTAATACCATGGTATCCCTTGTGGGACGTATCATAGATGAGGGGCTGTATTTTCATGATATCGAGGAATCCATCCTCCCCGAGTACATTTTCATCTCCCTTCACGTCAACTATTTCACCGATGAACTGGGTGTGCAGGCCGACCTCGACCGTATGCAGTAATCGGCACTCAAGGACTACCGGAAACTCGGCGGCATAAGGGGCATCCACCAGTTCACTCCTGACCGGGGTCAGGCCGGTAACGGCAAACTTGTCCACCTCACGCCCTGATGCAATACCGCAATAATCTGCTTCCTTCACTTTATTTTCACAGGCAACACCGACAGTAAAGGCCTTTCGCTCTACAATACAGTGATGAGAATAAGTGGCTTTACGCAGTGACACCGCCACACAAGGGGGCTGTGAACAGCAGATGCCGCCCCAGGCAGCGTTCATCAGATTGGCTTTACCGTTTTCATCGTAAGTACCAACCATCAGCACCGGAGTGGGGAATAGCAATGTCTTTGCTCCGCATGATTTCTTCATTGTCTTGGTGCAAGGATACCGCAACCTACGCACTGGCGAGATTCGGGAGGATTTGCATACCTGCCCAGCTATCCTTGATCTCCTTTCTGTCGGATTTGCTTAAGATTACTCAATTACCACAATACATTACTACGAACCATGAAATGATGCGATCATCTGCACAAGATTTATCCTTAAAACGGCAGTTGAAACACGGA
>CAZYMK010000493.1:0-578 GCA_964648885.1 uncultured Geobacter sp.
CGGCATCGGTCTTGCCCTGATAGGCCACCCCTTCCAGGCGGAACAGCTGCAAATCGTAGCGGTTTGCCAGCAGCCAGCGCCCCTCACCGTCTTTCAGACAGATCACGCCAGGGATCAGGTCGATCAGCTCACGCAGCCGTTCTTCCGAATGACGCAGGGCGATCTCGTTGGTGCGTGATGCGGTAATATCACGACTGACCCCCACTACCCCCCGCACGGTGCCGTTGCTGTCCATAAGCGGCGCCTTCAGGGTATCCAGCAGCACCTGGCGACCATCAGGATAGGTAACCCATTCCTCATTATGACGCGGTTTTCCCGACTGCAGGGTCTGCTGATCCTGCTGCCGGAAGAAGCCGGCGGTCACCGGGTCAAACAGGTCGTTGTCGCGGGCCCCCACAATCTCTTCACGACTACGGGCAACCAGTTCGGCAAAGGCCGGGTTGCACCCCAGATAGACCCCATCAAGGTCCTTGAAAAAGATAATGTCGCCGGTAGAGGCCATCACCGCATCCAGCAGGGTGGTACGTTCCTGAACCCGCAATTCCAGCTGTTCATTCAGACGCTTCAGCTCAAGGGAT
>CAZYMK010000493.1:588-2206 GCA_964648885.1 uncultured Geobacter sp.
CGGCTCGCCCTGCATCACCCGCTGCGGCAAGGTACGGGTAGCCTCCACCAGCTGGTCGAAAACCCGCGAAAATCGGCGGGCCAGCCAGTGGGACAGCAGCAGGCCCGCCAGCAACAGCGGGGCAATAAACAGCAGGGTACCCGTTACCCGGTTGCCGGCTTCAAGCAGCAGCGGTTTGAGCGACCACTGTACGGCCAGGGACCAGTCCGGCAGGCCGGCAAGGGGTTCTTCACGGTAATAGAACGAATCAAGCCGGCGCTTCATGGCCCCGATTCCCGGCCTGGGGACCGGGTTCCAGAGCTGCAGCCCGTCCTGCAGCGTCTGCAGTGTGCCGTCAACAGGAAGATAAAACTGCTGCATCGGCTGCCATGCCTTGCCGGTGCTGAACACCACCCGGCGCTGTGGGTCCAGCAGGGTAAGCGTAATCGGACGGTTTTTTACCATCTCACTGGCCAGCGCCTGCAGGTCATCCAGATTAAAGACCGTAATGAGTGCCCCGTGGTAACGCCCCCCTCCCTGGATCGGCGCCGCCACGGCCAGCCGGGGACCGGGCAGACCGATCGTGCCGGCGAAAAACTCAACCGTACTGTGGAAGGGGGTCTGCCTGATCTTTTGCAGATAGGGGCGGTCACTCATATCAATGCCGATGGTGGAGCGCCCTGTTTCATCAAACGCCGGAGTAACGGCCCGGGTTATGCCGTTACGGTCCACAATAATCTGACGGCTGATGCACTGTCTGCCCTGCTTCAGCCGTTCCAGCTGTGACTGCAGCAGCTGTGGCGATGTCTGGGCAGGATCAGGCAGCACGGCAGCCAGATCGGCAATATGCTGCTGTCTGGCCTTAAACCAGAAATCCAGTGTGATACGGGCAACATCGCGGCTGAAGCGGATAGTGTTTTTCTGTGCTACCTGCAGATCCTGCTCAAAACTGCGGGTAAGGTTGAACCAGGCATACCCGACAGCCGGGATCAGCACCAGCGATGCCACCCCGGCAAACAGCAGTTGGCGTAGTGTTGGCTTGTGCGGCCGGTCAGTCCGCTGCACAACCCAGGGTAAAAGACAGATAACCTGGGCCAGCAGGGCGTTCAGAACCCCGTTGATCCCCTGCTTGAGCACGATCAGCCAGACTGCCGACGATTCAAAATCCATGACACCGCCATACGACAGCCAGATCAGTGCCGGAGCAGCGGTAGCCCAGTAGAGACAGTCAGCGGGCAACAGACCGAACCTGCGACGCTGCATCAGCAGATACACCGCCACAATCTCAGCCGAAAAGATCAGCATGGCCCAGGGGTGATGCCAGATGAAACAGGTTGCAGCAGCAGCGGTCAGGGCCGCCACCATGCCGGCCAGGGGGCCGAACAGCTGCAGGGCAACCAACGCGGCAACTGAGCCAAACAGCAGGTCAACCCCGAAAAAAAGTGGCAGTTTCAGATAATTAAGCGCAAAACCGGCCAAGCCGAAGCCAAGACCGATCACCAGACTGCGGACAGGTTGACGCAGGATTGCAGAGTTCATACCGTTACCTCTGGTGTACGACCGGCCAGTAACCGGCTGGCCAGTTCCCGCTCTTCCTGATTGTCTTGCAACCGGTTGCGAATGGTCACAAACGTGGACA
>CAZYMK010000494.1:0-2202 GCA_964648885.1 uncultured Geobacter sp.
CTGACTGACCTGCCGGAGAAATTTATTGTGGCAGAGCTGATCCGTGAAAAGGTTTTCCGCCTGACCAACCGCGAGGTGCCCTACGGCACTGCCGTGGTGGTGGAGGCGTTTGCCGAGCGGGAAAACGGGCTGATTGCCATTAATGCGATTATCATGGTGGAACGGGATTCCCACAAAGGGATCATCATCGGCAAAAAGGGAACTATGCTCAAAAAAATAGGTGAGCAGGCCCGTCGCGATATTGAACGCCTGTTGGGAACCAAGGTGTATTTAGAATTGTTTGTGCAGGTGCAGGAACGCTGGACCGAGCGGACCGCAATGCTGCGGGAGTTGGGATACGAGTGACACTTGATAAATCGGGTGATCTTGCCTGACAGGAGGACTCTTATGTCAGCTACAAATTTTAATACCAAAAATGATACCTACCGAAAACTCATGGGAAACGGTCTGACCTATCGGATTCCTCGTTTTCAGCGAGATTACAGTTGGACGGAAGACGAATGGGAAGACCTTTGGGTAGATATTCTAGGGACTATCAAGCCAGGCGGAGAATCGGCCCATTACATGGGCTACCTCGTTCTGCAATCAAGTGACGACAAGACCTTTGACGTCATCGACGGGCAGCAGAGGTTGACAACTCTTAGCCTGATCGTGCTTGCTACTCTTAGAAACATGCAACGACTTATTGACGAACAAAAGGATTCCGACCGCAATAAGCAGCGCCTTGATCAAATCCGGCAAACCTATATTGGTTACCTTGATCCCGTTACGCTTGTGTCACGCTCAAAATTGAGTCTGAATCGCAACAATGACAATTATTATCAAACATACATTGTTACATTGGATCGTCTACCACAACGTGGCTTCAAGGCATCGGAACACAGTCTCCGCAAGGCGTTTGAATGGTATGAGAAGCGAGTTCGTGATTACGTGCGTCAATTGGGCGATCAAGATGAAGGAAAGGCCTTGGCGCAACTAATAGACACTATGAGTGATCGTCTGCTTTTTACCGTTATCAGCGTTACGGATGAACTGAATGCCTACAAGGTCTTTGAAACCCTCAACGCCCGTGGTGTCCGGCTTTCAGCGACGGACCTCCTGAAGAATTATCTGTTTTCTGTACTGCACCGGGATGGTCAGCACGAACACGAGATGAAGAATCTTGAGGATCGTTGGGAAAGCATGGTCGGCAGGCTCGGGAGTGAGAGTTTTCCAGACTTTCTCCGTGTCCATTGGAACAGTCGTCGAACGTTCGTTCGTCAAACAGACCTATTCAAAACCATCCGTAGCCAGATTGCCGGTCGTGATACTGTTTTCCAACTGATCCGAGAGATGGAAGAGGACATGGATACTTATCTTGGCTTGTCGCAACCAGAAAACTCCGGCTGGTTGCCTGCACTTAAAGGCTATGCCAATGATCTGCGCATGTTCAACGTACGGCAGCCATATCCCCTGATTCTTGCTGTTAAAAGGCGCTTTAGCGAGAGTGATTTTGAGACATTGCTGCGTAGCTGCGTCATGATTTCCTTCCGCTATAACGTTATCGGTAGTCAGCCGACTAGTGAACAGGAACGAGTTTACAATCAAGTCGCATCAAAGGTTTCAGACGGTACGCATCCAAATTTGGCTGCAGTGCTTAATGGAATGACAACGATCTATCCTACTGACGACTCCTTCCGGACGGCTTTCAGCGAAAAAATCATCAAGACAACCCAGTCTCGAAACCGTCGTGTAGTGCGATACATCCTATGTTTGCTGGAAAAGCAGGTTTCCGGTACGGACCTCGATTTTGACAGCGATACATTCAATATTGAGCATGTGCTGCCGCAGAATCCACAGCAGGGGTGGCAAGCGTTTCCCGAAGAGGAAACGGAAAGCTACGTCTATCGTCTGGGGAATATGACATTACTTAGAAACAGTCAGAATTGTGACCTTGCCAATGGAGATTATACCACCAAACGTCAAGTACTTCAGCAGAGCAACTTCCAGATAACACGGGGGCTGGCGGACGAAAACGCTGACTGGACCCCTGAACGTCTTGCGGCCCGGCAACGGGGTATGGCTAATCAGGCAACAGCAATCTGGCGTATTGCCCAGTT
The DNA here is from genome assembly GCA_964648885.1 of uncultured Geobacter sp. GTDB lineage: Bacteria > Desulfobacterota > Desulfuromonadia > Geobacterales > Pseudopelobacteraceae > Trichlorobacter. Next base: position 2,100 of record CAZYMK010000494.1, read on the forward strand.
GTCGTGATGAATGAAGATGAGGGGCGTTTTGCCCAAGAAAGAAAATTCATGAAATCAATAGTAGCCATTGTAGGCCGTCCCAATGTGGGCAAATCAACCCTGT
>CAZYMK010000495.1:0-2194 GCA_964648885.1 uncultured Geobacter sp.
CACTCTACCACTGAGTTATTCCCGCTTACTGATGCACCGGTTGTATAGCAGATGGCGTCTGCCTTTGTCAAACACGCTGTGTGTGCTTTAACAGTCAGCGGCAACCCGCTCAAGGAATGTCCGCACCGCATCCAGGTAGGGCTTCGGTTGTTCCAAATGATGCGTGTGAGAGGCATCTTCAAGGATGGTAAACTCTGCCCCTCTGATATGGCTTCGGTATGTTTCACAGGTTGCCGGGGTTGCCTCGTCATGACGTCCACAGGTGATGAGTGATGGCAGATCAAGCTCGTTGAGGCGAGGGAGGAGATTCACCTCTGCCAGGGTGCCAGTGCAAGTGAATTCGCTTGGCCCCCACATTTGCTGATAGACCGCCGTCCCCATTTCCTCAAACGTTCGTCTCAGGCAGTCAGGCCAAGGGTCAAGCCGACAGAGATGTTTACGGTAGTAGGCATCCATTGCCGCCTGATAGCCGGCCGCGTCAAAATCCCCGCTGGATTCTGCACGATACACTGCATGACTGATTTCCTGAGGCATCTGCCGAAGCAGTTCCCGTTGGTCTGCTACCCACCGGGGCACATTCAACAGAGGGCCAGACAATATCAGGCCTTTGACACCGTCAGCACCCCTGGCAAGCAGATAGGCTACAGCAAGCAGTGCCCCCCAAGACTGCCCAAGAAGGGCCAGATGATCAAGGGCAAGGGCTGCCCGCACGGCTGCCAGTTCTTCAACAAAGCGCTCAATGGTCCAGAGAGCAGGATTGTCAGGGCGCTCTGAACGACCACCACCGAGTTGGTCATAGAAGATAACCGGACGCTGGGCTGCCAGCTCCGCAAGGTTTTCAAGATAGCAACTGGTTGCACCCGGACCACCATGCAGCACCAAGAGTGGTGTGCCTGGTGCATGTAGGCCGACCTTACGGTACCACACCTTGCCACCGGGTACTGTTATCATGCCCTCATGTGCCTTCATATCCGCCCCGATTCAAGCTACTCATGGATGCAAGCAGGTGATCGCCTCCCCCTTGCAGGTCAGAACGAATAACTGCCCAGTAGAAAGGCATAGTTTGATCGTTTTTCAAAAAAGGGGATGTTCGCCAGGGTCTGTGAATAGACAACACCGGCAGAGAGTGATACTTTTTTGAGGTCAAAGGCGTTCTTCCAGAGGACCAGTGAGGTTGCACTGAATTCAGGTTCCATCAGGGTTTCCTGAAAAACCGGATTGGCACGGTCATGCAAGGCGTATGAGCCGGTAACCCGGTTGATCCAGGTTATGTTTTGCTGCCTCCAAACCAGTGTCAACGCCCCGCCAGGAGCACTGTAACGGTTGGCCGTTCCTTCTGCAACTTCCCGCTCAAACGTTAACGAAGGTGTAAGCGTCAGTGAATCACTCAGCTTGAAGCCACAGTTGAGTGCCAGACGGTGTTTTGTGCCATCACGTTTCAGATCAGGGTACCGCTTGCCGCTCAGATCATCATTCAACAGTTTAGCTGATACGGTGTAACGTACTGAAAAAGGGCTTCCGGCAATTCTTTCCCAACCGGCCCGGAGACCAAAATTCTGCACCGAGGTGGAACTCCTGTCGAGCTGGTAAGGATCAGCCCATTCACTTCCCATAAATGAATAAAATAGGGCTGCATCAACTGATCCTTGTTTCAGATCATGTCTGACCCCCAGTGCCACACGCCCGTAATCCTCTTCAGTCGCACCAAGAAAGTAGGTGTTTTTGAGAGACTCCTGTCTGTAGCGTAACAATAAAGCTGGTACCGCCATGATAACGGTTTGACTTTTGGGGCGGTCTGTCAGGCTGGCTATCGAGGCTTTACCACGCCCCCAAAGATTGTCTGATTTGGTGATGACCAGCATACCGGCACCAACGTCTGCAGTAAAACCATCCGCTGATACCGCTGCAGGCGTTGTTAGCAACATAATCATTATCAAGGGGAGACACATAAACGTGACGAGCCGCATGGTGTGATCCTTTGTCAAACGTATATTTTTGAACCAACTGCAGTATACCAGTCACATGCAGGTGTACAAGAAGAGATTGGGAACCTGACAGGCAAGGAAAACGCGACAAGTATCAAGCTGCAGGTGCTAACGGATCGCTCCGCTTTTCCGAAGCACGGCCAGAACAACCTCAGCCATCTGCTGATAGCCGGCTGCATTGGGGTGGATCGGATCAGCCTTGAGCGAGT
>CAZYMK010000496.1:0-2187 GCA_964648885.1 uncultured Geobacter sp.
CCATCAGCTTTGCAAAGATAAAGATGATGGCAACAAATGCGTAGATTGAACCCTGGTGTGCAAAAAAGAAGCCCAGGGGATAGCCACCCAGATGAATATTGTTCAGCGCCTGCGCGAACAGGATACCGAAACCGTAGGACACCATAAACCACACGGCAAGAATGCCGCCCAACAACTTGAGTGTTGCCTGCCAGTACGCCTGACCACTCTTGTCCATAACTTTCTCCTCTCTAAAATACCTCTGATTAATAAAACTGCGTCATCGTACAAACCACACCTGCTACCCGGATCTGCTGACGGCTATTTCCTCCTTTCCCTGTTGGACCGTGCTGTCTGGTCCTGCCGTGTCATCGTGCCGGGTTTGAATGAATACTGCATATTCGAACCGGGCCTGCCTGTCCTTCAGGCATAAGCCCGTGTATAGCCAAACTGACCGGAAAGCTGTTCTGCACCTTCCAGCATGGAAGGGATGATCTCTGTTTCAAGGCGCTCTGACACCAGGCGTATGGACGGCACCAGCATGGTCAGGGCACCCACCACCTTGCCGGCGTAATCGCGGATGGCAACCGCCACAGTGCAGACGCCGTCACCAAATCCGCCCACATCAATAGCAATGCCCCTTTTGCGGATTTCGTCCAGTTCCTGCTGCAGCTTCACCGGATCGGGCAGTTCCGGCAGGCTCTTCTTGCGACGCCCCGGCAGGCGACCCAGCAGATCAAGGGAGCTTAAGGACTTGATCACCTTGCCGGCGGCATTGGTAAAGAACGGGAAACGCCGCCCCATCATTTCGTTGCCTTTCATCTGCTGCACCGAACCGACCACATCCAGAAAAAAGACCTCATCCCGATCCAGCACAGTAAAGCAGACCATTTCATCATGCTTCTTGGACAGGCTTTCCATAACCGGGTGAACAATACGGATCAGGTTGGCGTTTTTGAGGATCCGCTGAGCCATGCTGTAGGATTGCAGACCCAGCTGATAGGTGCCCAGATGCTCATCACGCTCCACCAGACCCTTTTCTTCAAGGGTATCCAGCAACGAGAGCATCTTCTTGCGGTTCATCTTGAGCACCTTGGCCAGATTGGGAACCGTTGCGGACAGTTCCTCAGACGCAAGGGCCTCAAGCAGGTCAATCGCCTTTACTACGGCTTGTGCCGAATATGCTCCTGTGTCCCGTTCCATGGTTTCTCCAGAGTTAAATCAAATTTTGTTTTATATTTTTAGTCATCACTGCGTACTGCTTTTTTAATACTGCGTTCTAAATAAGTCAATGTTATTTTTTATTACCCTGTATTTTTTTATTATACTATAAATTTCAGCAACTTATATATATTTTATTACAAACAATCTCATCAAACCTCAATCAAACATGCCAGTTAGAGCCGTTTTTCATAATTGCGTTTGAATTGTAAAAAAAACATAGCACCACCTTTGTTTGGAGATATCAAACAGCGGGTTGCGCATTTCAATAAACCAGCGTTCAGATTTTTAACGCGCATGTTTTTTTGCTCTAGGCACTTTACATTCCGCTGATTAACGCTACAGTAGGCGCATTCTGTACCATCTGACCAAACCGAGAGCCCCCATGACCGACATCAGCGTCAGCCAGGAAAGCTTTTTTTTCATCGCTGTTGACTATCTCTGCACCCGCGCGCCGATTACCTGTTCACCGGAGACCAGCATCACGGCAATGGCCGCTATCATGCGGCAGCACAACATCTCGGGCATTGTGGCGGTGGAGGGGAATCTGCCGGTGGGGGTGGTGTCACTGCGCGATCTGCGCGATCTGGTGGCTGTTGATAGTACAGGCCTGGCAGGGCTGAAGGTGCGGGATGTCATGCGTACCAGCCTGATCACCATTGGCCGGCATGATTACCTGTTCAAGGCGATCTTCAAGATGGCTAAAAACAGTATCCACCGTCTGGTGGTGCTCAACGATGACGGCACCCTGGCCGGTGTGATCACCAACACCGACCTGCTGCGGGTGCAGACCCGCTGCCCGCTCTATCTTTCACAGGAGATTGAGGCCAGCGAGACCTACGAACAGCTGCAGGCCACTGCCAAGCGGATGACCGAGATGCTGCAGTTTGCCACCAGGGCCGGTGCCGATACCCAGAGCCTGTTGTCACTGATCACGCACTTTAACGATGCCCTGAACAGCAGGCTGATTGTGCTGATGGAACGTCT
>CAZYMK010000497.1:0-416 GCA_964648885.1 uncultured Geobacter sp.
GGTGCGGCAGAACAAGCTCGGCATGGATGCGCTCTACTTCTTCCCCGATCAGACCGTAAAGATCCTCGGGATGTTCGGCACACTCCGGATGAGCGGGATGATGCTGGCTACAGTTATTACCGGGATGTTGATTCGGTTCGGCGGGCACGCTATGTCAATGATGGCCGGGGGGATGGTCAATCAGGTGCAGTCGGCAGGTACCCGGGCGGCACATGAGGTGGAAGATCCAGCCGGTAGAGCATCAGCCATGCAGCGCAACGTGACAGCCATGCCGACGCAGGCATGGAGTAACGAGCACAGCTTCCAAGCGAGACAGGCGCAATCGCTGGTCGGGATGTCGGCCAAGACCACTGCATCGAGTGATATGATCCGGGACTTCGGGATGGATTTTTCGAGCAGAATATCTGCCGACAGCG
>CAZYMK010000497.1:426-2180 GCA_964648885.1 uncultured Geobacter sp.
ACCAAGGATGTTGTTTCAGGTAGCTATGGTGGCAACACTCTGGCCTTTGCCAAGATGGGAGTTGCCAATGACCGGGCCTTGGCAAATGTCTTTGGCTCCGGTGAAAACTACTCTGACTTTCTGACTGCCAACATGAACAAGAGTGTCGGACAATTGCAGGGGGAAATGGGAGCATATGCCGCTGCCAGGTCATTGGGTTTCAGCGGAAATTGGCGAGATTTCCATGCCATGCGTTCTGAGGTTACGGCCCTTGGGGATTTTGCCAATGCCGATGCGGTGAACAAGATTGCCGATAAATACGGGATCTCTTCCGGACAGCTCATGCAAATGAATGCCCAGTTCCAGCAAAGCAAGCATGCTTCAGAGGTAACCGGGCTATCAATTCAAATGGGAGGCCCGGTTGCTGCTGGCACAGAGGCTGGTCATGTTTTGGCAACGGAAACCGGTGGCAAGATCCAGGGGATCTATGCAGGGGGCGGTTACGAGAACTACCAGCAGCTCACCAGCAATGATGTTTCAGGGAGGATCGCCCGCAATCAGCTGGTCCACGCAGCAGCGGATCAAATGGTAGGGAAGATTGCTCCTCAACTCAAGAACGATCCTGAGATGTATCAGAACGGCCACCTGACCGAACGGGGCTTTGCCGAGATGCAGAAGGCGATGGAGGGGCAGAACATAAACTTCACGACATCTGACGGCAAGAGTGCTGTCAATGTCGGCATGGATGGCGGCATCGTTAATTCGTCTGATTCAGGAACCGTTGCCAAAGGTGACAGAGGACAAGCTCTTGAAATGCAGAAACAACTGCGTTCTGCCGGATTCCAAAGCGCCGCTGCTCATGTCGCCAAACTGTCTGGCCAGGCCTTCGACTACAAGGCAGATTACGACCGGAACGGCAACCTTGCATCGTTTGCAATTGACCAGGGTGGTCTGATATCGAGCGTCTGGACCGGAACGTGTCGACCACAGACAAGGGGCTGCGCAAAACAGTTGGTGATTTTATCAAGACCGGCTACGAAAACCAGTCTCTTAATGTCTCGCGGAAGTCCGGCAGCTACATGATCCAGGCTGGCGGCAAACAGATGATGGTCAATGGGGACTGGTATTACGCCAAGAATCAGAAAACCGGCAATATGGAGGTAGTCGGCGGTTCATTCTCCAGCGGGCTTGACGGAAATGTCCTTATGTACGCCAAGGACAAGGATGGCAACCTGCACTACTCCCAGGTTCAGGGGAAGATGGACAGAAGCGGGAATCTTATTGCTGGACAGCGTTCTGAAATCACCGAGGATCAATTTGTTCAGTCGTCACAGCAGGGGGCAGCGGTTGTCAGTACCAGGTCTGGTGGTGGAATTACCGGGAGTATCCGTGCCGATGGCGGGGTCAAGGCGGATTATTCGAGTTCGCAAGTGGTTGGGACTAGGGTTGAATCCAAGCAGAATCTGGCTGGGAGTGCAGCTACTCAGGAATTCAGAGAAGGACGCTCTATTGATGCAGGCACGGCAGCCACTACGATTGCAGTTGGGCAGGGAGCACTGCATGAGACTGCGGGGCTGGTAAATGATGCATCTGCTATCGTTAGACCCAATATGAAATTAAAGCAAAACCGTGAGAATAGGATGGAGAAAGCTCAGCGGGCAGAGGAAACTGCTAATAGAGATTCTAGTCGTGCAGCGGCGGAGAAATCTCAAGAGGTTTATCAAGGTCTTCAGAGAACCAGCAAAATCCTCCAACATCAGGGCAAATCATCCAAT
>CAZYMK010000498.1:0-2179 GCA_964648885.1 uncultured Geobacter sp.
CTCGGACCTCTCTTATTGTGCTTCCCTGAGCATTAGCTTTCAGAAAATCTCTAAGCGTTGAAAGCTTGTAATACAAGAACTCGCTAGAAACTTCATCGGAGCAGACAATGCCATGTATACCCTGCTTGGTAGCGAGAGGTACTTCTGCAATACCCACCTCACCGATGGTAGCACCAGTGGATAAAATCACCGTACCGGCTGGCCATAACTTTGCCGAACACGATTTAAGACCGAGTTCAGTCAAAGACGTTTTAGTTGATGAAATGTGCTTTTTGATATCCTGAATCACTACCCACGGGACTGATCCACCGAAATATTCACTCCTATTCGTGTTCGGTGTTCCTCCATCTCCAATGTCATCAATCACCGTGCCAAGTGGCTTGTTATTCCAGTTTTCAGGTATATTCATCCCAAGTACCCCAATCCCGCCAGAAACTCGTTCAACGCAGACAGGGTCTTCTCCCGCTCCGCCTCTATAACTCGACTGGAAACGGCATACTTGTCCCACAGGTTTTCAATGATCCCCACCAACGCCCTTTTCTCGGCATTCAGGTAGCGCTGCAGCTCCTGGTTGGCCAGGTTATAAAGCTTCTTCAGGATCATCCCTTTGGCATCTTCTTCGCTCATCTGCCCGCCAATGGCCGCCAGCACCCCGTCGATCCGGGACAATCGCAACTCCAGCGCCGTCTTGTCCTTGGTAAGGGTAGTGATCTTTTTCTTCTCTTCCTTTACCTGGGGACTCAAACCCGCCAACAGCGCCGTGACCTGCCCAATCAGTTCCCTGGCCTCAGCCTTTGCCTCATCACCACCAATTCGCTTGAGGGTCAGTTTCAGCTCCAGTTCGTTCTGCTTCTCCTTCAGACTTTCTTTTGCTGCCTTGATCCGCTTCTCGATGACGGCAATCCCATCGCGCAGCTCCTCGTACTTCTGCCGCTCCTTGCGAGCTGATTCTCCAGCAGTACCGGCCAGATCGTCGATCAGCTCCTTCAGGTATTTCTTAATGCCGGTGGCCGTGAGCTTATCTTCCCCTTCTTCAGCATCATCAGGTTCATAGCTGGCTGCCTCAGCTACAGTCTCTACCGTTTCAGAAAGCTCACTCTGTGCTTCACCGATCTGAGCCTCCAGTGCCTCAATCTCGTCAGCCTCTGCCTGGAAATACTCAGCAATCAGGTAGTCGTCGGGGATCAGTGTGTGGTGCCAACCGGTGGAAATGACCGTCTTCAGATCATAGCGGATCGTCTGCCACCAGTTAACGAACAGACCGGCGCTTTTGAACTCATCCAGTACCTCCAGCGGCACCAGCTTCCCCTTGAGAGTGGTGAGCAATTCAGAGCGTACCTCGGGGAGCTTCTTGCCTTCCCGCAGTAAAGCAAAGTCATCCCTGGCCCCCTGCCACCAGGCCTCCAGGGCATCATGATGGCAGGCAAGAGTCTGCTGAAGCTGAGGATCGGCTTCCAGGCGGGTCTTGATGGCTGACTTACTGTCGATGTTGGACAGGAAAGCGAGGTAACCTGGCCGCTCAGGGGTAAAGAACACGGTAGTCGCAACGCCGAACCTGGCAAAGTTGGTCTGCCGGGCATCAACCTCTTTTTCAGGGATACCGCCGATCAGGTGGGCCTGCACATCCTCCGGCTCCGGGTCGGGGGTGTTGTCCACATAACGGCGGATGTTCAGGTTGTAGTCGTGTTTACCCTCAACCTCCGTTTTGTCTACCAAACGGCTGTGTTTGTCGATGGTCAGCTTGTGGGTGAAGACATGGGCGATCTTCTCAACATCCTCAGGCCGCAGCTTGTTTTGGTTCTTCCCTTCGGCAAACTCCCGGTCGGCATTGATGAAGAGAATTTTGTCCCGCAGGGCATCCGGCTTACTCTTGTTCACCACCAGCACGCAGGCCGGAATGCCGGTGCCGTAAAAGAGCCCAGGCGGTAGACTGATGATCGCCTCAATGATGTCGTCATTGATAAACAGCTCACGGATCAGCTTTTCTTTACCACCCCTGAACAGCACGCCGTGGGGCATGATGGTTGCCATATGGCCATCCGGTTTGAGGCTGGCTATCATATGCTGCACAAACATCAGGTCTGCCTTTTTGCCGGTCTCAGGACAGTACTCGCGGAACCGGCTGGTAAACTTCATGGTAGCCCGGCTGTAGTTCTGTGAAAATGGTGGATTGGCCAGA
>CAZYMK010000499.1:0-2176 GCA_964648885.1 uncultured Geobacter sp.
CCCGGACATTACGAGCGTCATCCCTATCCCCACTATCCACTACTGGCCTCCATCCGTCGCTATGACACCTATGCCATGAACCTGACTGCCCTGTGGGCCAGGTTTAACGGGACTCTGCTGCCGGAGCGGGCGGGAAAAATCCTGCTGGCCGGGTGTGGTGCTTTTGCCCCTTATCCGATGGCGTTATCCAATCCCAGGGCGCAGATTACCGGCGTTGATCTGGCGCAGCACAACCTGCAGCGGGCGCGGCTGCATTGCCTGTTGCACGGCAGGTTCAAGGTCAGGCTGCTGCAGGGTGATTTTCTTGATCCGGCCGTGACACCGGGGCCGTATCATTTTATTGAGGCGTTCGGGGTGCTGCACCACCTGGACGATCCGGCAGCCGGGATGCGGGCATTGGAGCAGCGGTTGGAGCCGGGGGGGATTCTGCGGGTGATGGTGTATGGGCGCTATGCCCGCCAGGAAGCAGAATCGGTTCGGCGGGCCATGCGGCTTTTGAAGGTGCGGGATGTGGCTGCTATCAAGGGGATGATCAGGCGGGCAAAGCCTGGCAGTCGGCTGCGTTCTTACTACGAAAGTGCCTGGGAGGCAAAAAACGATTCCGGGCTGGCTGATCTGTTCCTGCACCCCAATGTGAAAACCTACCGGATTGACGAGTTTATGGAGGTGGTGGGCCAGACCGGCCTGAAGCCGCTCCTGTTTACCCACCTGGATGCCCTGGCTGATCCGCAGCAGGAGATTGCCCGGCTGCAAGAGCTGGACCGACGGCGTGAGACCCGGGCCAATATCATCTGTTATCTTGGGCGGGATTGCAAAGGGGGTGCCGCCCGATCTTCAGACTCGCATCTTCTGCTGAATCCGGCGCTGCGCGAAGCCGTAACACTCCTGTCGCCTTCTTCGCCACAACCGATGGACCGTCTGGGTCACGACAATCCGCGACTCTCCTGGGGAGTTCGGCGGTTTTTACGGCGCTTCAGAAAGCCGGTGCCGGAATCGTCTCTTACTGCTTGTGAACAACAGCAGGCAGAGCGGTACCTGCAGGAGCTGTTTCTAATCAGGGTGCAAGGGATGGTGAATCAGGCCTGATGCTGTTTGACAGCCCGTGGCAATGCCCAGTTGTAACGTATTGCCAGCAGCCTCATGACCACCACCAGCAGGGCCGAAGCAACCAGTGCCCAGGAATGGGGGAGGGTGCTGTAGTGGTGAAGCAGGTAGAGCAGGGTGCCGCCTGCCAGACAGGCAGAGGCGTAGACTTCGCGCTGCAGCACCATCGGCACCTGTGCCGACAGCAGGTCACGGATCATGCCGCCGGCCGTGGCAGTCATCACCCCCATCATCACTGAACCGAACAGACCCAGATTAAACTCCAGCGCCTTGCCGGTGCCGATCACCACAAAGGTTCCCAGGCCAACGGCATCAAAGTACGACAACGGGTGGTGGAGAAAATCAAGGTGATGGTGCAGGAAAAAAACAACCAGGGCCACTGCCGCCGAGAGGTAAAGGTAGGTCTCGTCCTTGAAGATAAAGGGCGGGGTGTCTCCCAGCAACAGATCCCGCAGGGTGCCGCCGCCGCAGGCGGTTACCAGCCCCAGCATCAGCACCCCGAACAGGTCCATCTCCCGCCTGATGGCTGCCAGAGCGCCGGAGGCGGCAAAGGCGGCCGTCCCCAGCAGATCAAGGGCATAGAGCAGGCTCATTTGCCGCAGCACTTCTTGTATTTTTGCCCGCTACCGCACGGACAGGGATCGTTACGGCCCACCTTGCCGGAGATGAGCGGCTTCGGTTTCACCATCCTGCCGTCGGTGAAGTACCAGACCCCTTCTTTGCGGGTAAACAGGGCGTTTTCACGGTGCTCACGCAGGGCGTCCTTCTCCTTGAAACGGGCAATAAACTCCACCTCGCCGGTGCTGTCATCAGCGCCGCCTCCGGTTGTGCCGGTAATCTCCAGCCCCAGCCATTCCGAGTTCTCTGCCCAGGCCCTGGTGCTGTCATGATCATAGCCTTCACGCTGTGCCGGGTCGGTGCTGTTGTAGATAAACTCCATCTCTGTCTTGGTGTAGGCCGTGTAGCGGGCCCGCATCAACTGTTCGGCGGTTGTTGCCGTTTTGGTGCCGGTTATGATCGGTTCGCAGCAGTCGCTGTAGGTCGTGGTGCTGCCGCAGGGACAAAGGTTCAT
>CAZYMK010000500.1:0-2168 GCA_964648885.1 uncultured Geobacter sp.
TCTTCAGAGAAAAACCTGAAAGTGTTCTTGCCCTGTTGCTTGGCATGGTACAGGGCCAGGTCGGCATTTTTTTCCAGGGTCTTGATATCGGTACCGTCCTTTGGGTACAGCGCAATCCCGATGCTGGCCGTAACCAGCAGCTCTCCCTCTTCCACCCACACCGGTTTCTTAATGTTCAGCAGCAACTTGCTTACCACTGGCACCACATCCTCATCATGATGAATATCGTGCAGGATCACAGCAAATTCATCCCCGCCCAGGCGGCAAACAACGTCATCATCCCGCAGTGCTGCCACAAGTCTTTCGGACAGTTTTCGCAGCAGACTGTCACCGGCCGGATGTCCCAGGCTGTCGTTAATGTGTTTGAAGCTGTCCAGATCGATGTACAGGAGTGCCATGCCGGCATCCTGACGTCTGCTCCGCTTAAGCGCCAGCACCAGCCGATCCTGTAACATCCTTCTGTTGGGTAGGTCAGTCAGCGGGTCAAAATAGGCCAGGTGCTGGATGGTGGCCTCGGCGTTCTTGCGTTCGTTGATATCCTCCACATTGGCAATGAAATGGGTAATATCACCTTCTTCGTTACGTAGCGGACTGATGGATGAAAACGACCAGTACGTCTCGCCGTTCTTGCGGCGGTTCATCAGCTCGCCGTGCCATTCATCACCGCGCAGCAGCGTAGACCAAAGTTCTTCAAACACCTCACGGGGGGTTAACTCCGATTTGAGGATGCTCGGTTTTCTGCCGATGGCCTCAAGGGCGGTGAAACCGGTAATCTGGGTAAACTTACGATTCACATACTCAATGTTCCCCTCAATATCAGTAATCAGCACGCCGTTGGCACTGTTTTCCACCCCCAGTGTCAGTTTGCGCAGATGAGATTCCACCAGTTCTGCCTCAAGCACCTGCCGGTGCAGCCGGCGCTGGTACACAAGCAGTACCAGGCCTGAAAACAGGCTGATGAAGATAAAGGTAGCCGTCTGGTAGCGGGCATGCCTGCGCCAGTCAGCGGTGACGGCAGCCAGGCTGCGACTTGCCAGGATATAGAGCGGCTTGTCCAACTGCAGCTGCTCGGGCTTGAAGGTCCTGAACACCACTATCCGCTCATCATTGGCGTCATACAGGGTTGAATTAAACATGCTCTCCGGCCGGCCGCTCTCACGATGTTTGCTGAAAAGCGTACCCTGGTTGCTGAGGCTATTGCCGCTGATATCCTCACGCTGCGGCGCCATGGCATAGAGCATCCCGTCCCCGTGAACAATGGCGGTCAGCATATCATCGCTGTAATTGACCGCTGCCAGAAAGGTCCTGAAGTAATCGGGGTTAAGGGTGACACTGACAATTCCGCCAAAGGAGTTACCAGGCCCCTTGACAACCCGTACGAGATTCATGCCCCACACATTCAGCCTGGTCTTAAATGGAGCCGACAGGAACAGGACATTCTGGTTGTGGTGACTACGGGCATGCAGGAAATAATCCCGCTGGCTAAGGTCAACTCCAATCAGTTCCGGCAGATTGGAGAACCGCACCTTACCGTCCGCATCCAGCACATTCAGAACCCGGATGGTCGGCATTGCCTTCACCAGCAAAGCAATCTGCTTTTCCGGCACCAGCCTGCCCCACCCTGAGTTATCGCGTTCATGCAGCTCTGAGCTGATTATTTTGAGGACCCGTTCTGCCGCCTCAAACTGCACTTCCAGGTTTTTTGCCACCACCCGTGACTGGGTCAGCAGGCGCTGCTGCTCCCCCTGCGCCAGATCATGGTGCATCTTGTAGATGTTATGGGCGACGGCCCCGCCTATCAGTACCAGCACCGTTGCAAGCACCAGCCACTGCCGTGTTATTTTTTTTCTAAACTCTTTGCGCATGCCGTTCCTGAGCCTGCTACCCTGACCGCTTGCTGTTGTATTGTGGTGCCTCCAAGGTGCACCCGGCAGTTATTTTGCATCAGTAGGGGCAAATGTCAACCCATTAAGACTAATAAAGTCTTTTTAAAAGCGGCAGATCAACACGTTTCATGCCCCGTTACCTCCACATACACAAGCGGGCCACCCGGATGGATGGCCCGCTTGTGCAGCATTTATAGGACAAAAGCTTACTTCTTAGGTTCTTCCTTCTTCGGCTGCTTTGCAACCATAATGGCATCATTCAGCATTTTGACTGCTGCCTTT
>CAZYMK010000501.1:0-2166 GCA_964648885.1 uncultured Geobacter sp.
GGTTTGCCATCCATACCTGGGTCGCAACCAAGCCGCCCAACGGCAACGCCTACACAGTCTATGAGGTGATCGGCTGGCGGCAACGGCGCGGGCTGCCGGTGGTGCGTATAGAACAGGATCTGCCGGACCGTTACTGGTATGGAGAACGTCCGCGTTTGATCAAGGAACTGCGCGGGGCTGCCGCTGAAAGGTTACTGCCCGACATTGACCAAGCTGCCCGGACCTATCCCTGGCCGGAGACCTACAAGGCCTTTCCCGGACCGAACAGCAATACCTTTGTTGCCTGGATCGCCCTGAATGTGCCTGGCCTTGACCTTGATCTGCCCTTTTCAGCCATAGGGAGCGGCTATGCCGACTGAAACCTTTCCGCGTTATATTGAACCGCTCTTTCGGCCACCCAGCGAGGCACGCAGTCTTATCTTCCAGATCACGGTGGGCTGTTCACAGAACAGCTGCAGCTTCTGCGGCATGTACAAGGGCAAGCAGTTCCGTATCAGGCCGGTAGACGAGATACTGGATGAGGTTGCAGCCATTCCAAGGCAGTATCTGTCGGCCATACAACGGGTTTTTCTGGCTGATGGCGATGCGCTGGTTTACCCGTTTGAGGGGCTGGTGACCCTACTTGATTCGCTGGCTGCGAGATTTCCTAACCTGACCAGAGTCGGTTCCTACGCCTCCCCCAACAGCCTGACAACCAAGAATCCTGAACAGCTTGCCGCACTGCGTGCAAAGAAACTGTCTATCCTCTATTTGGGTCTGGAATCTGGAGATGAGGCAACTCTGGCCAGGGTGCAGAAAGGTTTTACTGCCGAGGAAATGGCACAGCAGGCCATTAAGGCCAGAGCTGCCGGTATGAAGCTCTCAGTTACCGCCATACTCGGGCTGGCCGGACGTGACAGAAGCCTTGAACATGCGCGGGGAACGGCTGCCTGGGTCAATCAGGTGAATCCGGAGTACTTCTCGCTGCTGACCCTGTTTCACCGTCATAATGAAGCGTTTGTCCGCTCCCTGACCCAATGCACCCATCGTGAGCTGCTGCTTGAGGCCCGAGAACTGCTTTTGCACCTGCACCCCCACCGGACGATCTTCCGGTCAAATCATGTCTCCAACTTCCTGAACCTTGCCGGTAGTTATCCCAAAGACCGGGAGCGGCTGTTGGCAGACCTTGATGCAGCCTTTGTGAAAGCTGCTGCATATCCGGGTTTTCTTGATCGGGTGCCGGAATACGAGGAGGCGTACTACTGATGCTGCGTTGTGAGTGAGTGGTCTGGATCGGCCATCAAATATGAATAAAACAGATCGAATTACTTGCTCTCTTCTGCTGCCAGCGTCTGTACCAGAAACAAGTTTTGAGTTGAGAGGGGCGGAATAGCTTCTACGCTCCAGCTTGATTTATACTTTTAAGAGGTATATTATATGAAATGGGCTGTTAATCTGTCGCGTACTGCTGAAAAGCAGAAAACCAAGCTGTCAAAGCCGTTGCGGCAGATTCTGTATGCGCTGATTGGTGATATTGAATCGGGCGGCCCTGTTCGCGGTGACTGGCCTAACTATAGTAAACTGACAGGTAACCGACACCATTGCCACCTGAAGAAAGGGCAGCCGACATACGTTGCTGTCTGGGAAGTCCAGGACAAGACAATCAAGCTGATAGAGGTGATCTATGTTGGAACACACGAAAAAGCCCCGTACTGAAGCGGCCTATTTCATTGGGCCTGCAAAAAAGGTTCAGGAGCTGCGTGAATTTGCTGCAAAACTCGGCATACAGGAATCAGTTGCCAGTATCCCCTGGCGGGATGGCTTTAGTGAATTTCAAGGTAATGAGGTCGGGGTCACGCTGGCGGGTTTTCGTCTGCGTGAAGGATTGACGCAGACGCAGCTTTCAGAGCTGACAGACATTCCTCAACGGCATATCAGTGAAATGGAAAACGGTAAGCGTATCATCGGTGTTGTCCGGGCAAAGCGGCTTGCTGAAGCTTTACATTGTGATCATAGGCGGCTTTTATAGTCTCATCTTCGTGGGGATGTCGTAGGGCGTGTACGTTTGAAAAAACGTACACGGTAGCGTACACGGAAATGAAAAAGGGGCTAGCCTTGATTGGCTAACCCCATGTATTTACTGGAGCCATCTAGCGGAATCGAACCGCTGACCTACTGATTACGAAT
>CAZYMK010000502.1:0-2162 GCA_964648885.1 uncultured Geobacter sp.
GGTTGGCAGCCACCACCCGGGTCTTGCGACCGGTGCGACGCCCCGGTTCCTGCAGCACCGGTGTTGTGTCCACCTCTACACGGCTAAACGCCTTGAGCAGTGCCCAGCCGTTCTCATCCTCGCCGATCACCGAGGCAACCGTGACCCGACAGCCCAGCGCCCGGAGATTGTTGGCCACATTGCCGGCTCCACCCAGACGCAGATCCTCCCGCAGCACATCCACCACCTGCACCGGCGCCTCGGGCGAGATCCGCTCGGCCTTGCCCCACAGGTACTCGTCCAGCATCAGGTCGCCCACCACCAGGCAGTGCAAGCGGGGTGCCCGCTGAAACAACGATTCAACGGCCTTACGATCCATGGCTACCGTCCCTCTCCGGCAAAGACACCGAACAACCCCTGCTCAATCAGGTCACAGAGGATATGGATCACGGTGATATGGCCCTCCTGCACCCGTGGGGTGTCATTGGAGGGGATGATCAGCGGGATATCACAGAACGCCTTGATGCTGCCGCCATCCTTACCCAGCAGCCCAATGGTACTGCAACCGGCAGCACGGGCCACCTCCAGCGCCTTCTGCACATTGGGGGAGTTACCGCTGGTGGAGATGCCGATCACCGCATCCCCCGGTACGGCCAAAGCCTCCACCTGACGGGAGAAGATCCGCTCAAAACCGTAGTCGTTGCCGATGGCGGTGATGATGGAGCTGTCGGTAGAAAGGGCTATGGCCGGCAGTGCAGGACGCTCCATCCGGAAGCGGCTGACAATCTCGCCGGCAAAGTGCTGGGCATCGGCAGCAGAACCGCCGTTACCCATGATCAGCAGCTTGTTGCCGATCCGCAGGGTGTCGATCAGCCGCTCACCCAGCCGCGCAATCGGTGCGGACAGCTCATGCTCAATCCTTTGAAACAGGGCCTGATGCTCCTGCAGTTGACGTGTTATGAACTGCTGCATGTGATTACCTCCTTACGGGTTTGCCAGATGTTTCAGAGTATCGGACGGCACAACGGCGCCACAGCCGGGAACAATCACGCTGTCGTGGGTACACACCAGCTGCAGCCCCGGTAGAGTGTTCCGCAACCGCTTAAACTCACGCCCCAGATCACGCAACGGCGTAAGAGGACCAAGCCGGTGCAGGATGATACCGTTATGCAGACAGGCAGCCCCATGCTGCACAGCGGTACGGTAGTGGCGACGGTGGAGAAACAGCACGAAGCGATGTCCGTGACGGGCCGCCGCCAGCAGCATCTGCAGGGTGTCGGCCAGAGAGCGCTCATCCGCCGATTTGGGCAGATAGACTGCCAGCCGCTGCTGCTCACCCCAACGGGCGCGAACGACTGCAACCGCAGCTTCAGCCTGCCTGCGGCGTCGTTCTTCCGAACCGAATACGGTGCCCTGGCCACCGGTAAAGCAGGCCTGCGGCACCAGATAGCAGCGAAATCCATGGAGCTGGCTGCGGTGCCGGTAGTCCTGCAGGCACCAGATGCCGCCGTCCAGCTCTTCATCAAACAGCCCGATCTGCGCTCGCATCAGCCGCGACAGGGTCAGGGCAGAAAAACTGATTTCTGCTGTTTCAATCGATGCGCAGCTGTTTTTCAGGAATTGGGGGTTGAGCGTGAAGTCAGCAGAGCAGTGGGGCGTGACCATACCGGACTGTTCCCGCTGCGTTGCAGCCAGAATCAGATCAATACAGGCAGCGCTGATTGTACTGGTGGGACGTACAATCAGGGACCAGTCGGCATCAGAACAGGCCAGTGCCCGGTTGACCGCAGGCACAAAACCGATGTTACGCTCCATGGTCATGTAGATGGCACGGTCAGCCAGATGGTCGGAAAACTCCTCCAGCATCCGTTCTGTTACGCGGTCACAGCCGTTGTTGACAATGATCAGGCGGGAGGTCGTGCTGCTCTCAAGAACCGAGACCAGGCAGGCCCGCGTCTCGGCAGGGCTGTTCCAGACCGGGATAATGATATCAAGAGACGGAGTAGTGGTCATATATAGAAAGAATTAATCGCCAAACGCAGAGCAGGACTGAGAGGTGCAGAGACGCAGGGTGGACGGGAAAAACCACAAAAAGCCGTCACGCTGCGCCTCTGCCGTAAGGGATAGTTCTGTTGAATGATCAGGATGAGACCGCCACCCGTTTGAGCAGGTGCAGTTCGTCC
>CAZYMK010000503.1:0-294 GCA_964648885.1 uncultured Geobacter sp.
TCTTTATGTGGGCGGAAGAAGATGTAATTTGTGTTCAAGAAGAACATATGGCTTGCAGTTGCCTGATCGCCTACACCACCACCGAGAACCACATCAGCCGATGTACCGCCACCGTAGAACTTCAATGAAGCGAAACCTGCTGCGCCTGACTCTTCAGAAGTAATACGCTGAATCGCTTGTAACGACTGAACATATGCTTGGTAGAAGTTGTTAGATGCAATGATAAGGTCAGCTTTATCAGTACCACGAACCAATTGAATGGCCAATTCGGTCATCTTAGCTTGGATGTTTGTG
>CAZYMK010000503.1:304-2162 GCA_964648885.1 uncultured Geobacter sp.
AGTAGTTGCTTGGTTCTGCCAAAACGCCCAGTTTGCACGGTTAATACCACCGTAAGTACCAGTTGCAGGATTGTCAGGAATAGCTGCTGCTAAACCGTCAATGTTCTTGCCACCGTTACCTGTACCATCACCATAAAGGTCGGTAGAGATGCGGTTAAGCAAGCGGGCTTCAGAAACTTGCATACGACCATCTAACAGGTCGATGATTGCTTCTTTGCTGCTGTTTTGCAACATTTCAAGACCTGACATTGTTACTGCATCAGCGTACTGGCAGATTTTGAACTGAGCCGCAGAAATTGGGCTATCAGGTGCAATGTTCAATACTTCGTAACCCGAATAAGAATTTGAGTTGTCGGTATTGGGGTCGTTATACATAATCTCTTCCAAAATCACATTACCACCCGAGAATGGGCGTACATTGCCTTTGGAGTTGAGTCGTTGTAACAGAGCGTTGTTTTCTGTTAAGTTATCTGCCAATTCACCGCTACGACTTTGAATAGTTGTGGCGATAATATCGGTGATTGCGCTATTTGCGAATGCCATGATATTTCCTTTTTAGATTGATTAAAGCCTACCGTTCTCAGCATCGGCTAAATTAGCCAATAAAAGAGAACGCCTGTCCTTTGCATTGGTAGATGACTGAGTTCCGCTAGGAGTAACGGATTTCGGACTAACTGCCGTTGCTTTGGCTCTTGCTACTTGCTGTGATTTAGATGCTTGTTTTTTAGCATTAGTCAGGAGTCGTTCCTGTTCCATTGCAAAAACTTCATCGTTCAACCGTACAGCTTTGGCATAAGCCGTTTCAAGGTCTTGGGCCTTACCTAGCTCAAGTAGTTGAGCCATCTCTTCCCTAACCATATCAAAGTGCGGAAACCGCTCTTTGTTACTGCGTACTCGCTCGATCTCGTTAGATAATCGACCTTGTTCTTCCTGTTCATAACGGTTCTTTATCGTATTAACCTCTTGATTAACTTGATAAAGTTGCTGCATCAATTGTTGCTGGTAAGCATCAACGGGTGCGGCTTGCTGAACATCTTGATTTAAGTTTAACCCATAATCCTGTGCAAGTCTATGAAACAACTGTACTTTTTGTTCGTATGGTGCTTTGCTTAAAATCATGTGCGCCCGACCAAGGTTATTGATCCACGCTGCTGGGTGTATACCTTGTGCTTGCAGTTCAGGTACAAACGGGTTAATGGCTTCTTCCAATGCCCTTGCCCGCTCTGCTTCTGCCTTATAGACCGATACACCCTTCTTAAATTCGTTTTCACGCTGGTTTAGGTATTCAAGGTGCTTTTTAGACTCTTCCTTGCTTAACTGCTCACCATTAGCGATCTTGTCCCACAATGGCAATAAGTCTTTTTTCCATGTAGTAGGCTTGGCAATAGTCTGCTCTTCTTGAGCCGCTTCTTCCGTTTCTTCTACCTCTTCGGCAGCCGCTTCAATCTCAGGTTCAGCTTCAGAAGTAAATTGCCCTTTTTCATTACGGGCTGGTTCGTCTTGTACTTCCTCAATCTCTTCTTCTAAGGGTTTACCCTCATCAGTAGATTGATCTAATGCGTCATCCATTGCGGATTCTAGTAGTTCTCTGCGGTCTGCCATGTCATGCTCCTAAGTAATCAGGGTTAATACTTCAATTTACCGTAGGTGATCTCAGCAATTTGACGCTTACGGGCTTCTTGCGCCTTTCTGCTGATTTCTACGGGTTTATGACCACTAGGCGTTTCATTGCCCAGTTCTATCATTCGGTGTTGTTTTAAGTGTGATCTATGGTGGCTGCGGCTTGTAATCCATGAGCCATCTACTTGACTTACATAGCCTTCAATGTCCGATACCACCATCGGTGCTTCTCTTACGG
>CAZYMK010000504.1:0-2155 GCA_964648885.1 uncultured Geobacter sp.
GAACCAGGGTGGCTGCACAATGCTGGATGTTCCGGCAGCTAACAGGGCTGCCTCAAAGATGCTCACCAGCAGGGGGTTTACGGTTAGCAGTGAGGTGGATCTGATGTATGCCGGTCAGCCTCCGGCGTACCACCCGGAGCATATCTTCGGGCTGGCAAGTATGGGGAGCATGGGGTGATTTTTACGCCGCCGCCTTCAGTTCAATCTCTTCCAGCAGGTGGATGATCCGGCTGGCACTGGCATCCCCAAACAGGCCATCCAGCCCTTCACTGTGAAGGTCGGTGAAGGGTGGTTCATACAGCAGGCCGGGATCCATGGCGCCGTTCTGGGTCAGGTAACTGATGATCTGCTCAATGAACCTGATCTGGGTGGCGCTGTGGGTGCTGTTGTGCAGAAACTCGCGAAAGGACTCCATTGCCGCCTGACGATCCAGCCCCACCAGCTTGCGGATAAACAGCCCCAGACTCTGCTGATGGCCAAAGACCTGTTCAAACTGTTGTCTGCTGCCCACCTCTGTTGAGGCAAACAAAAGCCGCTCCAGCTCGTCCAGATCCTGTTTGGTGATCTGGCGGTTCATCCGCAGTTTGTTGATGGTGATATGGTTGGCATGGTCACGGATAAACTGCTCAACCTTTTTTCTGTACTGTTTCATCTCATCAGCATTGGCGTAGCCCGGCGCATAGACCGGCTGATGGTCGCCAATGGTGTCGGTGAAGTCAGTATAAATAATCCGGCGTTCTCCTTTGTCCAGAAAGGCAACCAGATTGCGCAGCCGCTGCCGTACCTGCTCCAGCATCGGCAGGGTAACATTCTGCCACCAGTGTGCGGTTTGTAGCTCCTGAATCAGATCAAGCTGGGCTGCCACAATCGGGATGGTTGCCTTGGCCTCAAGACCTTCGGCAATCTCCTGTACGGTTGCCTGATACCGGCTGAAGGAACCGGATTTTTCCAGTAAGGCCAGTTGCAGGTTCAGGATCAACAGGTCAAAGCGTTTGGCGGTCTCAACCTCTTTGGGTAGCTCTGTTGGAAGACCGGCCAGGTGCAGGTTCAGCTCCAGCAGATCTTCGGCATTCAGCTTCTGCCAGGCATCCTGTTTGATGTACTTGTCGCGGTGTCTGCGGTGGGGCCGCACCATGAAGTTGTCCGGGTTCATCCGGCAGACCTCATCATGCAGGGTGTCGGTCAGTTCATGCCGCAGGCTTGTATCCGCTTCAGTTGCCGGGTAGTCCGGCTGTTGCAGGTTCACCAGCAGTTGCAGCCGCTTCTTGAACAGCTTTTTGCCAAGTGATTCCTGCCCTGCTGATTCAATCCCCTCCGGGTTTTCACTGAAAAACTCAAAGTTCTGGCAGTAGTCAAAGACGTAAAATTCCTGTTTGTCCTGTCCTGGCCCGAACAGCTCTTTACAGAGCCGGGTACCACGCCCCATCATCTGGTGGAACTTGGTCTTGGAGCGGACCAGCTTGAAAAAGACCAGATTCAGCACCTCCGGCACATCAATGCCGGTGTCCAGCATATCAACCGAGATGGCAATGGTAGGATCGTTCTGCAGCACAGAGAAGTCATCCAGTATGTTCTGGGCGTAGGGTTCGTAGTTGTCAATCACCCGGCAGAAGCTGCCCTTCAGGTGGGGATAGTTGGCATCAAACCGCTCCTGAATAAACAGGGCATGGTTGTGGTTCTTGGCAAAGATGATGGTCTTGCCCAACCGGTCACCACCTTCCACTTTCAGGCCGTGACGCATCAGGTGTTCCAGCACCTTGTCCACGGTATCAATGTTAAACAGCCAGTTATTCAGGGCACCGGAATCAATCTTCTCCGGCATGCCGCCCTGTTCTTCATCCCAGAAGACCTCTTCATACTCAAGCTGTTCATCTTCGCTCAGCTCGTTGTAGGTTACTCCTTCACGCTGAAACTTGAGCGGCACTGAATGAGCCCTGGGCGGCACCAGATAGCCGTCAGTCACGGCCTGGGCCAGCTCGTAGTAGTAGGTGGGCACCCCTTTTTCCAGTTCAAACAGCTGGTAGGTGTTGCGATCCACCTCAGAGCGTGGCGTGGCGGTCAGACCCAGCAGCAGGGAGTCAAAGTATTCAAAGATGGCCCGATACTTCTGGTAGATTGAGCGGTGGGCCTCATCAATCACGATCAGGTCAAAGTG
>CAZYMK010000505.1:0-2150 GCA_964648885.1 uncultured Geobacter sp.
ATCGGCCTAGAATTCAACACCGTTGCGCTTGATGGTGCGTTGCAGGTAGGGGATAGAAGTCTTTACCTTCAGGTCATTGAAAAAGGTGTAGGAAAGAGGAACCGAGTAGACCTTCAAATAAGGAGAGAAAAAGGTGGATGCGCCGATGGAGGCTACCGGCTCTGCTGTGGAGGCTTTATCCGGCTCGGTAGCTGTACCGGGCTGTTCAGGCTGATCAGCCGATGAAAAAACGCCTTCACTCAAGATAACCGTGTTGAGGGTGGTGGTGTCGCTTTGGTAGATAATGGCCTCAGAACCACCTTTATCGTTCTGCGGCGACGGAGCAGGGTTGTTAAACGAGTAGCTCAGTGAGACATCGGCAGCATACAACGGGGCGGCGCTTGCCAGGGCTGCGGCAAAGGCCAGCCCGGTTAACCTGTGACGGTACGTCATAAAAATCTCCTTTAGCGGGGGGGGGGTAACTGATTAGCTGATGAATTTTGGAGCGTTATAAGCAAACGAATTGTATACAACAGCAGTCAGTTGTCAAGGCGATTTTGTCGGTTTAACTGATCTGCAACAGCAGCTATAACCGGTTGCCATTCCCTCGGTCTTTCCTGACGGAACAGCCGCATGGTGGGGTACCAGGGTGAGTCACTGTGGTCAGTCATCCAGCGCCAGTCGCAGGGGGTGGGCAGCAGCAACCAGACCGGCACCCCCAGCGCACCGGCCAGATGGACCGTTGCCGTGTCAATGCTGATCACCAGATCAAGGTGGCTGATCAGGGCTGCGGTGTCGGCAAAGTCGTTAATATGGGCTGTCAGGTCGGTTAAGGGAAGATCCGGTTGATCTGATGCGGTTTTGCTGCCGGCTGGCAGCTGAAGTGAATACCAGGTGATGTCGCTTACGTTTGCCAGAGGTGCAAGCTGCCGCACCGGGATTGAACGTGCCGGGTCTGGTTGCTGCTTGCCTGCCCAGACCAGGCCTGCTTTTCTGGTGCGTGTTGCGGTATCAAGCAAAGCCGACCAGTTGCGCAGCCGCTCTGCAGGAGGAAGCAGATAGGGGTATGAACGCGGCAGGGAGGCGTTGTCCGGCATCAGGAAACGGGGCAGCGAGAGCAGCGGCAGGTGATAATCGGCATCCGGCAGCGCAGCGCCAAACGGCAGGATCGTACTATCCGGTGCGAACGTGGCTGCCATGAGGGCTGCCAGTTCCGGCTGACAGGCAAACAGAACCGTTGCCCGCAGGCGGCGCAGGTGTGGCAAAAAACGGACAAACTGGATGGTATCGCCGAACCCCTGTTCGGCATGGATCAGTATCCGTTTACCTTCAAGCGGTTGTGTACCGTCCCAGGCCGGGTAGGGGAACGTGCGGCGGGGTGAGGGAAAGGCCGGGTACTGCCAGCGCCATTCGTACTCGTGCCAGCCCTCAGTAAAGTGCCCCTGCTTCAACAGGATCAAGGCCCGATTCCAGTGGGCCTCGGCATAATCCGGGTCACGCTGCAAGGCCTCCCTGCATAGCTGTTCTGCCTGATCAAGTCTGTTCATACCCAGCAGGGCTGAGGCCTGTGAGGTCAGCGGCACCGGCGAGCCGGGCAGCAGTCGGCCTGCCTCACCAAAGGCATCGGCAGCCTCCTGAAACCGGCGTTGCTCCAAAAGCGCCTTGCCCAGGTTGTTGTGGGCCTCACCCAGATTGCTGTCAACGGCCAGCGCCTTGCGATACCACCTGATCGCCTCATCCCGCAGGCCAAGCAGGTGGTTGGCCATACCGATCCGAAACAGGCTAAAGGGGTGCCCCGGCGCTGCCTCCAGTGCCTGTTTGAAACAGCTCAGGGCCGCCTGGTGGCGACCCTGCTGCAGGTGTTGTTCTGCACAGCTGAACTGGTGCTGCGCTTTGAGGGAAAGCGGATCAATCATTCAGCACGGGTTGTACAAAGGCTTTTAAGCAGTGCCCCTACGCCAAGCAGGCAGGCCAGCATCACCAGTAGCGTAGCCAGCGGATGCGCCACCGCCAGCACCAGCGGTGTCAAGGCCCAGCGGGTAACGGTCCGCAGCTGTTCGTGTTGAGCAATGTAGTCGGCCACCGGCGGGCTGACCGCGTAGTAGGCCCGCACAAACAGACGTCCCGGTCCGTTGGTCAGCAGTTGCTGATCACGGAAGGCCCGCAGCAGT
>CAZYMK010000506.1:0-343 GCA_964648885.1 uncultured Geobacter sp.
AAAAGGTTTGGTTGAAGTGGTGCAAACGGTACTCCAGCTAAAAGAAACATTCCCTGGCGCGGTGATAAAGGTGAACCCCTGAAACCAAAGCCCCGGTACCATGTGCCGGGGCTTTGGTTAATAATAGCTAGATCAGCACCAGATTATCACGGTGAATCACTTCGTCACCGTAACGGAATCCCAACAGATCCTCAATCTCAGCGCTCTTATGCCCTGCCAGCTGTTGCACCTCATTGCTGGCGTAATCAGTCAAACCCCGTGCGATTTCAGTCCCATCAGGGCCACAGATCCGCACACAGCTGCCCCGTTCAAACCGTCCCACCACCCCGGTAACCCCTGAAGG
>CAZYMK010000506.1:353-2135 GCA_964648885.1 uncultured Geobacter sp.
TGCCGGATAGCGCTCCTGCCTCACGGCCAATTACAGGAACGCACCCTCAAGGTTACGGCCAGTGGGGTCAAGATGCCAGCGGATAAACCGGTAAAGGGATCTGTTGAGGTAGTACAAACGGTACTGCAGTTAAAAGAAAGTTTTCCCGGCGCCGTAATACAAGCGAAACCCTGAAAACCAAAGCCCCGGCAGTATCTGCCGGGGCTTTGGTTTCTCTCTGGTGCTAGATCAGCACCAAATTATCCCGATGAATCACTTCGTCACCATAGCGGAACCCCAACAGATCCTCGATCTCGGCACTTTTATGCCCTGCCAGCTGTTGCACTTCATTGCTGGCGTAATCAGTCAACCCTCGCGCGATTTCAGTGCCATCAGGGCCACAGATCCGCACACAGCTGCCCCGTTCAAACCGCCCCACCACCCCGGTAACCCCTGAAGGCAACAGACTGGTACCTTTTTCAAGCAATGCCCGTTGTGCGCCGGCATCCACCAGCACCTTGCCGGAAGGGCGCAGGGTGTAGGCAATCCAGTGCTTACGGCGGTTCAAACCGTCTTTGGCCGGCATAAAAAAGGTACCCACCTGTTCACCGGTGATCGCAGCGGCAATAATCCCCTGCTGCCTGCCCGGCAGCAGAATAGTCGGCACACCGAACCGGGCCGCCTTTTTGGCTGCACTGACCTTGGTCGCCATCCCGCCGGTCCCCACCTGAGACCCGCTGCCACCGGCCATCCGTTCAATCTCACGGGTCACCCCCCGCACCAGCGGGATCAGACGCGCATCCGGATTGTCAGCAGGATTGGAATCATACAGGCCGTCGATATCGGTCAGGATCAGCAACAGATCTGCCTCGGCCAGACTGGTGACCAGGGCAGAAAGGTTGTCATTATCACCGAATTTGATCTCTGCCACCGCTACAGAATCATTTTCATTGATAACCGGCAGCGCACCGGCAGCAAGCAGACTTTCCAGTGTGGTACGGGCATTCAGGAAACGGCGCCGGTTGGCCAGGTCATCAGCGGTCAGCAGTATCTGGGCGGTGATCAACCCATGCCTGCTGCAGACCTGCTGGTACGCCTGCATCAGCAGCGGCTGGCCAATGGCGGCTGCAGCCTGTTTTTGAGGAATGGTGAGCGGTGACTGCTCATGGGTGCGCACGGCTGATCGGCCTGCCGCAACGGCACCTGACGACACCAGAATAACCTCAAATCCCTGCTGACGCAACCAGGCGATTTCATCACAGAGTCTACCGATAACATTCAAATCCAGGCTGCCGTCATCAAGGGTAAGCACCCGGCTACCAACCTTCAACACAACCCGTTTTATCTGCTTCAGCAGCTCCCTGCGCATCTACCACACCTCCTGGGGCTGAGACCACAACCGTTCTGCAATGGCATCCAGCAACGCTTCAATACCCTGTCCGGTTGCCGATGAGATCGGATAGACCGACAGGTTACGCTTTGCAAACCATGCCACGGCCTGCTCGCAATGCTCCTGTGCCTCCGGCAGATCCATCTTGGTCAGCACCACGATTTGCGCCTTGTTTCCCAGTTCTTCACTAAAGAGCGCCAGCTCACGGTTAACCGCGTCAAAGGCGGTAAATGGATCTGATTCAGGTAATCCCGAGATATCGACCAGATGTATCAGCATGCCGGAACGCTCCAGATGCTTGAGAAAACGGTGTCCCAGACCAGCGCCGGCATGGGCTCCCTCAATAATACCGGGTATATCTGCCATCACAAATGATCGGAAGTTTTTGTAGCCGACCACCCCCAGAGACGGTG
>CAZYMK010000507.1:0-2129 GCA_964648885.1 uncultured Geobacter sp.
ACCAGCAGCCCGGCCAGCCGGGTTGAGCTGAACCCGATCGCCTCATGACCGATCGCCCCGTATCACCGCCCGGACGGTTCAGCATCGCCACCCTGGGCTGCAAGGTAAACCAGTTTGAAAGCGCTGCCCTGATTGAGCAACTGCAGGCAGCAGGCTGGCAGCAGGTGGCCTTTGGCGAACCGGCAGAACTGTGCCTGATCAACAGCTGTACGGTTACGGCCAAAAGCGATGCAGAGACACGTCGGCTGATCCGCCGCGCTCGCCGCTCTGCACCCCTGGCACGGGTAGTGGCCACCGGCTGTTCGGCCCAGGTTGCCCCGCAGGCGCTGATCAGTCTGCCTGAGGTGGATCAGGTGCTGGGCAATCAGGAAAAACTGCAGCTGATCCAGCACCTGCAATGCGGTAACCACCAGATCAGTGATCTGAGCACTCTGCAGAGCAACAGTAGCCTGCGGCTAACCAGCTTTGCCGATCATACCAGGGCATTTCTGCAGATACAAAACGGCTGCAACACCGGCTGCAGCTATTGTATCGTACCAACGGCAAGGGGACCAAGCCGCTCGGCTGCACTGGAAGAGGTCTTGCAGGCTGCCCGTGAACTGGCAGGACGCGATTTTCAGGAACTGGTGCTGACCGGCATCCATCTGGGGGCCTACGGTCTGGACCTTTCACCTCCCTGCAGCCTGCAGGAACTGGTGCAGCTGCTGACAACCGAGAAGATCGTTCCACGGCTGCGGCTGGGCTCCATTGAGCCGAACGAACTGACCGATGACCTGCTGACGCTGATCTGCAGCAGGTCATCAATCTGCCCGCACCTGCATGTTCCGCTGCAAAGCGGCAGCGATAGCGTGCTGGCCAGCATGGGGCGCCCCTACAACACCGCTTTTTTTCGCAACCGGATTGAACAGGCAGCCAGGCTGCTGCCGGATGCCTTTATTGCAGTTGACCTGATTGCCGGGTTTCCCGGCGAGACTGAGACCGAACATGCCGAAACCTGCCGCTTTGTGGAGTCACTGCCCCTGGCCGACCTGCATGTCTTCCCCTACTCTTCCCGACCGGGTACCAGGGCCGCAGCCATGCCGGGACATCTGCAGCCCCGATTGATCAAGGAACGGGCCGAGCAACTGCGTGCCATTGCCACAGACAAACAGCAGGCGTTCAAACAGCGCTTTGTGGGTACAACGCTGCAGGTGCTGGGGCAGCGTCATCACAAGACAACCGGCCTGATGAGCGGTCTTGCCCGTAATTACCTTGAAATTACCTATCCGGCATCAGCCGGCTTGCGTAATCAGGAAGTTGTGGTAGAAATTACCCGGATGGTACAAGGACAGCTCCAGGGCACCTGTACCGAAACCAGTCACCCCATACACCGGAAGGAACCAGACCATGACCACATCCCTTGATGAAGCCCTGAAACGGACCAATCTGTCCCGCTCAAACCAGATGGAGATGCTGACCTTCCGGCTGAGTGACGGTCAGCTGTACGGCATCAACGTGTTTAAGATCATTGAGATCCTTGAGAGCCCGCGCCGTTTTGACCGGATGCCCCACAGCCATCCGTCAGTCAAGGGGGCGGTGGATTTTCGCGGCAAGCCGATCGTGGTCATTGACCTGTCTGAGGCCCTGGGTATGGAACCGGTTCCCTTTGACCAGCAGCTGGCCTACCTGATCATCTGCGAATACAGTCGGCAGCTGAACGCCTTTGTGATTGCCACGCCGGAGACGCTTTTAACCAGGGGATGGGATGAGATCCACAAACCTGACGGTGTGCAGGCCAAATCACTGGTGGCAGTCGGGTACAGCGATAGTGGCGAGACCATTCTGCTGCTGGATATTGAGGGGATTTTAGGCGAGGTAATCGGCTACGGCATTGAGATGCGTGACGAACTGACCAGTCAGGGGCTGCAGACCCACGGCAAGCGGATCATGCTGATCGATGATTCACGCACAGCACTGACCATGATGCAGCAGACCCTGACCAAACTGGGGTTTGAGTATGAAGCACATACCTCGGCCGTGCAGGCACTGAACGCAATTAAACAGCTTGAGGGCAAAGGGGAACCGCCCAGCTGTGACCTGATTGTCTGTGATATCGAGATGCCCGGCATGGACGGCTTCACCTTTACCCG
>CAZYMK010000508.1:0-2126 GCA_964648885.1 uncultured Geobacter sp.
ATTTTTCATAACAAGCACTCCTCCTCAATTCGATAATCCGTGTCAATCTGCGATTCAGATCAAATAGCCAAAGAATCAAATAGCCTACTGTCAGGCGCGCACGGGCCACGCACAGTAGAGGCCGCCCTTAACGCCGGGGCCCCTCCATCTTTTCTATCGGGTTGCACGATCACGCCGGTCCTTATGATATCTGTCCCGTGCTGTCACAACGGATCTGCCTGTTTTGGTACTGGCAACGCGGACAGAGGCTTTCTCTAAAAGTGTCGTCACCTGCCTGTCGCCGAAATATTGAGCAAAATGGGCAATGGCCCGTGCGTTCTCGGTAAAGATCTGCGTGTTCATGGTGGCCACGGTATCGCAGGCTCTATGATAGCAGCTATCGTACGGTTCACCAGCCATGCCGCCGAAAAGCAGCGCTTCCGCCTCGGTTTTTAATCCGTCTAGCCCGGTGTATAACCCGCCAAAGGGGATTCCATATTCGGCGAATCCCTCATAGTCTGTCATGCCGGTCAAGGGGGTTGGCTTGGTGGGCAGGTTTTGGGACCTGAAATAGTTGAGCAGCACCTGTTCGATGGCTCCTGATCCTGCCGGTGTTTCCTGATATATCGTGCCCGGCTCATCTCTTGTGTCAGAAAGATCACCGTCTTCAACCCCCCGGATGAAATTATGGGAAGCTATGCTGTCAACATTCAGGTACATGGCGATGTTTCGGCGATCTGCCGGAGAAAGGTTGTCGAGGTAATGGTATGAACCGATCAGTCCGACTTCTTCCGCCCCCCACCAGGCAAAGCGGATTTTGTTCTGCGGTTTGTATCCATGCAGACCGATCTGGCGGGACAATTCCAGCAGGGCAACAACGCCCGATCCATTATCATTGATTCCCGGTCCTTCGATCACCGAATCCAGGTGCGCCCCTATCATAATCACCTGATCATTTCTTCCGGAGACGGTTTCCGCGAACAGGTTATAGGTCGGGGAGATGGTGTTCAGCCCGGTCACGGCAACCCGTACTGTGGGCACTGCTCCCGTGAGATACTGATCATGCAACGCCTTGCCCAGATCGTAACTTGTTCCGACAACCGGTATCCCGACAGTGGTGCCAGTCGACAGTCCGCCCTCGACGATACCGGTTCTTTCCACCTGACCTTCGTTGAAAATCAGCACGGCAACCGCTCCCCGAGATTCTGCATGGGAGGCTTTATCGCCAAAACTGCAGGTTCCACGCTGAATCACGGCAATTTTCCCGGTCAGATCGATGCCGTTAAAGTCTGCGGCTTCGCATCCGTCAGTTGACGTATTTGGTTCCATGCCGGGAGGAAAAATCGGGGTGACAAAGGCGATTTGCGCAGTTACATCGCCTGTTCCGGAATAGCTTATGGTCTTGTAATCGGTGCCCCAGCTATATGCTTCCTGCCTGGGTGCTGTCATTGACACCACCGGGTCTTTGGTTTCAAGGAACAAACGGTACTCGAATCGCTGTTCCCAAACCTTCAGGCCGGAATCAGCCAGAACAGCTCGGATATATTCCATGGCCTGGATATAGCCGGGAGAGCCTGCGGAACGGCTCAACGGGTTGCTGAGGGATATCCGTTCCAGGGCTTCAACATGCGCAACCAGTGCCTTGGTGGTGATGGTATCTTCAAGGGCACGTTTTGGTGTCTCGGCGTTTTCAGTGCCGCACGCGCCAACAAACAGCACCACCATCATTGCAGCCGCTGTCCTGCATACTATTTGGTAGAATCTCATGCTTGGCACCTTGATCTTACTGCAGGTTGTGATCCGGTAATCGCTGATAATCAGTGCTTCAGACCTGATAACCAAAGAACCCGCCAGCCTGCTTTACGGCGCGCACGAGCAAGACATGGTTTATCTTCATCTGCTTTTCCTCCTCTGGCTTGTTTAGCAGCTGTTCATACCTTTAGCAGCATACATGCCAAGAACTTTTTGATCAAATATCAGAGTGTTACACAATTACACACTGCCAACCCATGCCCGCAGCCGCCAACCTGGTTGGCAGTTCAACGTGTATGTTTACTATCGGTTTCATTAACGGGCAAAAGTCTTGTATTACCCTAGAAAAAGCAGTTGAAACACAGAGGCACAGGGGTCACAGAGTAAAATCTATA
>CAZYMK010000509.1:0-2122 GCA_964648885.1 uncultured Geobacter sp.
GGCAATGGCCGCCCCTTCCATGTTCTCGCAGATTGCCTGATGCCGACGGGCCAGCTCCAGGCCACGCTCTTTGGTGCCGCTGCAGGCCGAGACCGTCACAAACCTGCCCCTGGTCAGCCGCAGACCGTGGCTGTCAGCCAGCTGCAGCACCTTTTCAGTCTCATGCAGCGAAAGCGGAATCGTGCCGTACCAGTTTCGCTCCCTTTGTTGCAACAACGGCAGCCCCATCTGTTTCAGGTCAAGCCACCCCCGGGGCGTCACGGTCCCCTCATCACCGAACAGCTCCTCGCTGGCCACGGCCAGGTCACCCACCGCCAAGCCGCTGCCGGGGTAGGCCCCGCCACAGCCGGTAATGATGATCCGCCTGGGTTGGTACTGCTCAATCAGCACCGCGCTGGCTGCAGCAGCATTGGCCTTGCCAATGCCGGCTGCGCAGCAGACCAGGCGAGAGGGGCCGATAAAGCCCTCAACCGCAGGAAATGCACCCGTGGTAACAACGACATCCTCCAGGGCTGCGGTCAACAAAGCCAGCTCACGGGGCACGGCCGCCATGATCAGGGTCGGCTGCATGTCTGCTCTCCCGGCCGCCGGTCCAGCTCCACTGCAGCATAGGCCGAGTGGTTGTGGATAGACTCAAAGTTTTCCGCCTCCACTGAAAACCAGGTGATCTGCTCCAGGGCCGCCAGCCGCAGATGGGCCTCCCGCACCATATCCTCTACAAAACGGGGGTTTAAGTAGGCCTGTTCCGTGACATGCTTTTCGTCAGCCCGCTTCAGCAGGGCATAGAGCGGGCTGCTGCCGCACTGCTCGATCAACTCCACCAGATCCTCAATCCAGAGAAAATCACGGTAGCGCACCTTGACGGTCATGATGCTGCGCTGGTTATGGGCACCAAACTGCGACAGCTCCTTGCTGCAGGGGCAGAGCGACGTGACCGGCACCTTGACCCCCAGCACAAAATCCAGCTGGTCACCGCTCAGGCAGGCATCGAACTCGCAGGTATACTCCATCAGCGAGCGGGCCTTGGAAACCGGGGCTGCCTTGTCGATAAAATAGGGAAACTCCACCCGCAGGTGGGCAGTCTCGGCCCCCAGTTTACGGCGCATCTCCTGCAGGATATCCTCCAGCCGGTCCAGGGCAATCTGCTCGCGGTGACGGTTCAGGATCTCCACAAAGCGGCTCATGTGGGTACCTTTAAACTGGTGGGGCAGGTCCACATACATATCAACCCTGGCAACCGTGTGCTGCAGGGTACGCTGCTTGTCCTGCACCACGATCGGGTAGGAGATATTCTTGACCCCCACCTTGCTGATCGGAATCTTGCGATGATCGCGGCTCTGCTGCAGATCAGGCATGTTCTTCGGCATCATGGGGCCTCTCCCATCACAGCAGCGCGGATCGCCTGCCAGACCGCAGCCCGGCCATCCTTTGACAAGGCCGAAAAATGCACCAGCAGCGCGGCATCCATCTGCAGCCTGGCCGCAATCAGTGCGGTCTGTTTGGCACGCTCGTTTTTGGTCACCTTATCGCACTTGGTCAGCACAATGATCGGGCGGCGCTGGTAAGACTGCAGCCAGGCCAGCATCTGCAGGTCTTCGTCCGAGGGGATACGGCGGATATCCATGATCAACACCACCGCCCGCAAGGTCTCCCGTCCGGCCAGGTAGCGCTCCATCATCGGCCCCCACTGGCGCTTCACATCAAGCGGTACCTTGGCGTAACCATAACCCGGCAGGTCCACCAGGTTAAGGGACAGGTCAGCGGCGGTCATCTGAAAGAAGTTGATCAGCTGGGTGCGTCCGGGGGTAGAGCTGGTACGGACCAGCCCCTTACGCTCCACCAGCACGTTGATCAGGGATGATTTGCCGACGTTGGAGCGCCCGGCAAAGGCGACCTCCGGCAGGGTTGGCTCAGGATAGTCCGCCGGTTTGACGGCGCTTTTGATGAAAACAGTCTGATGTATATGCATGGTCGGCAGTATAGGGGGGGATGCTGTCCGGGGCAAGAAATAATCAGCTCAGGCGGCGCTCCGGAAGCGGTAAACCGCCTCCTTGATCTGCTGTTCCTTGATATTGCCAAAGGCCAGCCGCAGATACTCCTCCAGCCCCGGCCCGAACACCTC
>CAZYMK010000510.1:0-2120 GCA_964648885.1 uncultured Geobacter sp.
TCGTAGAAGGTGGTGGCATTGAAGGAAACTACGGTTTGCTTGCCGTCTCTATCACAAGCAGTCAGTTCGTAATCCGTAATCTTTTTTTCACTCAGCGCCAGTTTGATGCTCATCTCAGCCCGATCCGGATCGGTGAAGTAGTTCTTGAACGGTGCGCCTATAAGTTCATCCCGCGTACAGCCGGTTAGCACCTCCATCTGTTTGTTGACATCGGTGATGATGCTGTACGGATCGGTGGTCATAATCGCATCGATATTGCATTCAAACAGGGAGCGTGTGTAGAACTGATGGTCACGCAACCGCTGACTGAGTTGCTTCTGCTCTGCCTCGATCTGCTTGCGGGCCGTATTGTCGGTGCCGATCAGCAGGTAGCCGATGATGGTGTCTTGATCATCCCGCAAGGCGGTAACGGAGACGACTGCCGGAAAGCGGCTGCCATCCTTGCGGATATAGGTCAGTTCGTAGATATCCTCAATGCCCCGTGAGGCCTTGAACACCAAGGCCTCGAATCCGGGCATAATCGTGGTTGCCAGTTCAATGCTGAGCGCTTCGGCCCGTGCGATTACTTCATGGGGATCGGAAATATCAGCCGGGGTTATTGTGTTCAGCACTTCAGCGGCTGTGTAACCCAGCATCCGCTCTGCGCCGACATTGAAGATCTGAATGACCCCCTTTGCATCGGTGGCGATACTTGAGAAGTTGGCACTATTGAAGATAGCGTTCTGTAGAGCCTCTGCCTTTAGCAGGGTTGCTTCGCTACGGATTTCCTCCGTATCGTGATTCATAACTGTCTCATGCGCCATGGAGTTCATCTCCTTTGCTCAAGGCTCTGTTTTTTGTGCCAACAGCATTTTCCACCAGGCTTAAAAATTCATGGGTTGACAGGCTCCCTTTCCCTTCGATCCGCCAGACCTTCCCCGCCAATCTCGCCCGGTCGGCAGGTGAAAGGTCCATTGAGGTCAACACCAGAATCGGAACATTTGTGGCTGTTTTCTTGTTCTGCAGACGGTTAGCAACTTCAAAACCGCTCATGCCGGGCATGACCAGATCAAGCACAATCAGGTCAGGTGAATCACGCTGCGCGATTTCAAGTCCTTCCTTGCCGTTGCTGGCCCGCAGCGCACGGTAGCCTTTCCGTTTCAGGGCATTTTCCATGGCAACCAGCGTCTGCGGATTGTCCTCGATCATCAGGACCGTCTTGGCAACGCCAGGGGTGGCGTTACCAACAGCAGAGACCTGATCCGTTTGATTTAAGACAGGATCTTTGTTGGCTACAGAGTTAAGCGGAATGGTGAAGCTGAACCTGCTCCCCTTGCCGAACTCACTTTTTACCCAGATTCTGCCACCGTGCAGCTCCACCAGTTGTCTGGTCAGCGCAAGCCCCAGGCCGGTGCCTTCAAATTCCTTGGAATAGACCGACTCCAGTTGGGTAAAGGGCTGGAATAATTTCTGAATATCTTTCTCCTTGATCCCGATACCACTGTCCGCCACAGTAATTTCGACAAAATCGCCATCATTTTGGGTGCTCAGGCTTACTGATCCGCCTGCCGGGGTGAACTTGACCGCATTGGAAAGCAGGTTAAACAGGATCTGTTTCAGCTTCCTCTGGTCTGCCACAATCTGGATATTGATCTGTGAGGCTGGATCCAGCTGCAGGTCTATCTCACTTTTTAACGCTTTTTCCTTGAGCATCACCAAGGAGGAATCCAGCAGTTCCTGAAGCGAAAACTCGGTCAGCTCAAGCTCCATTCTGCCGGACTCCACCTTGGAGAGATCAAGGATATCGTTGATCAGGGAAAGCAGATGCCTGCCGCTGGTGAGGATGTTTTGTACATACTCCTGCTGCTTTTCATTGATCGGACCAAACATCTGATCTTGCAAAACCTCGGAAAATCCGATCACTGAATTGAGCGGTGTGCGCAGCTCATGGCTCATGTTGGCCAGAAATTCAGACTTGGTCCGCGAGACCTCTGCCAGCCGCTGATTACTTTCAGCAATCTCTGTCTGCTGAGCCTGAAGTTCTTCATTCATACTCAGCAGCGACAGATTCAAGGTCTGTGATTCTTCGTTGATGGTCTGCAGTTCATAGTTGGTGGTTTCAATTTGGCAGGAGCGCTCTT
>CAZYMK010000511.1:0-494 GCA_964648885.1 uncultured Geobacter sp.
ATGCAAAATCAGCAGCTGGGTAATGTGCTGAAGGTGTCCCTGCGACTGGATCGTCCGGTGCTGAATGCAAAAATGCGGGCTGATATCTATGACGCAAACGGGAATCTGATCCGTAGCGGACTAATCTTGCTGGATGACGGGAAAAACAGCGACCAACTGCAGGATGACGGTGTTTATACGCTGTCCTTGAATGACCTGCCGTTGGCTGAATACTCTTTTCGGGTCTATGCCGATGACAATAACGGCACGGCGATCGCTTCCGACCGCGGCACGTTTTTTAATGTCAGCAAGGCTGCAATGCCCGACGAAGTCACCGGCCCATTCCAGCGGGTTGATGAAGGCACCTTTGTCGTGGCTGCGGTGTCCACACCATCCAGCGGTGGTGGTGGCTGTGCCGTAGGCATGGGCGGAAACACCGATCTGCTGCTGGCCCTGGCCGTTATCTTCCCGCTGCTGTATCTGGCGATGCCCTGCCGCCGGAAGGAGGGAACACC
>CAZYMK010000511.1:504-2118 GCA_964648885.1 uncultured Geobacter sp.
CGGGCGGCGGCGGCGCAGGCCAAGCCGAAGATCATGATCCTCGCTACAGGCGGGACCATCGCCGGTACGCAGACAAGCACAAGCGAGGCCGGTTACACGTCAGGTAGCTTCTCTGTGAATGACCTCATCAAGGCCGTGCCCCAGCTCAAGGATCATGCGGATATTTCAGGAGAGCAGGTAGCCAATATCGGTAGCCAGACCATGAACCACGAGGTGTGGCTGAAGCTCGCCAAACGGGTTAATGAGGTGCTCAAGGGCAATACCGACGGCGTGGTCATCACCCACGGCACGGACACGATGGAGGAAACGGCCTTCTTCCTCAGCCTTGTGGTAAAGAGCGACAAGCCGGTCGTGCTGGTGGGGTCCATGCGACCTGCCACTGCAATCGGCGCAGATGGACCGGCCAACCTCTACGACGCGGTTGCGCTGGCGGCCAATCCGGATGCCAAGGGACGGGGACCACTCATCGTTCTGAATGATGAGATCCACTACGCCCGTGAGGCTGTAAAGACGAACAGTACAGCGCTTGATACGTTCAAGTCTCCGAACCGCGGCCGCGCCGGCGTCATGAACACAGGCAAGGCATACTTCTTCTCGACCAACACCATGGCCCACACAACGAAGAGTGAGTTCAGCGTTGACGGTAAGCTAGTGAAGGACCTGCCGCGCGTTGAGGTTGTCTATTCTTATGTCAATCTCGGACGCGATGGCATCGACTTCCTCGTCAGCAAGGACGTAAAGGGCATAGTGCTTGCCGGTGTGGGCGACGGGAATAGCACAGATACCGCGATCGCCGCGCTAGCGGATGCTGTCAGGAAAGGCATTGCCGTCGTGCGTGCCACGCGCACGGGCAGCGGCCTTGTGGTGCGTAACGTGGAAGTGGACGATGACAAACTGGGGTTTATCGTATCGATGGAGCTTAATCCCCAAAAGGCCCGCATCCTGCTCATGCTCGGCCTGATGAAGACGAGCGACCCCAAGCAGCTCCAGGAACTGTTCATGAAATACTGAAATATCCGGCTACAGCTCATCTCCGGGCAAGGGAGGGCGGTTTTTGACCTTGGCCATGACCGTATCAAAAGCCTGGGCAGAACCTTTGGCAGCCATGTCGTTCAGATATCTTTCCGTAGCAAGGGCTGAGACCTTTTCAGCGATGGCGGTTGTAACCAGTTGGTTGACCGAAATATGTTCGTGATCGGCAATATCGCGGATGCTGTTATGCAGATAATCAGGCAGGCGAAGACTCATGGTGCTCATGGCGTACCTCCAAAGTTGTGAATGAACCAGCCGGGTGTGACAACCCGGATACCAAAACGCTCGGCTCCGGTAAAGTCCTTGATGTTGTGTGTGACAATAAAATCGGCGCGGGCAGCAACAGCGGTTTCAAGCACCATGTCGTCACCGGGATCGCGCAGGCCGGGCCGCCAGAGATAAAAAATCTTGATCCGTTCCGAGAGAGCAACAAAATAACCGAGAAACCCGGTTAACTGCTCTTGAGTAAGATCAAGGTGCTTCAGCCGGGCAGATAGCACCGCCTCATATTCCATGGCCAGTGTCACCGAAACGCAGGGGATAACCTGGCCGGAGCGAACAAGACGGAGCAATTGAAATGAG
>CAZYMK010000512.1:0-2109 GCA_964648885.1 uncultured Geobacter sp.
CGGGATGCCTTGAATCTTGCCCGACTGCACCGTGCCGGCCAACTGACAGCGGTGTATGTCCCAACTGTCGAAGATGAAGCGATGCGGGATCTTACCCGTGGTCGTGAGGATGCCGTCAAGGCACTCCGGGTATCTCGTCAGGTACTCCTGGGTTTTCTTCTTCGTCACGGTCATCGGTACAGCGGGAAATCACACTGGAGCACAGCTCACTTAAACTGGATCGCTGATATCAGAATGCCGCACCGGGCACAACAGATTGCCCTGCAAGAGTACGTACATGCTATGCAAGAGCAGGCTGAACGTGTAGAGCGGTTGACCAACCAGATCCGGGAACTGATTCCCCAGTGGCAGCTTGCGCCGCTGGTCAAAGCATTACAGGCACTGCGAGGCGTCTCACTGATTGTTGCCTCAACCACGGCTGCTGAACTTGGTGACCTGACCCGCTTTGACACGCCCAAACAACTCATGGCCTACCTGGGGCTGGTACCCAGTGAACATTCCAGTGGAGCTACGACCAGACGAGGCGGCATAACCAAGACCGGTAACGGGCATGTCCGTCGGGCACTTATAGAAGCGGCCCATGCTTACAGCCTTCCAGCCAGAGAAAGTCGAGTGCTGAAAAAGCGCCTTGAAGGACTGCCACAGGAAGTCAAAAAGATCGCCTGGAAAGCACAAGTCAGGCTCTGCGGCAGATTCAAGCGACTCTTGGCCAAAGGCAAGAATCGAAACTCCGTTGTAACAGCAACGGCCCGTGAACTTGCCGCCTTCATGTGGGCCATCGCCTGCGCGATACTCCCGGCGCAGGAAGCATAAAACAGGACATTCAAAGAACAAAACTGACCGTAAGGCAGCAGTGTCCGGTTAGAAACTTGCATGATGTAATTGTTCTTTAAAAACTAATAAAAATAGCGTGTTGGCGAATATTTGTCTTGACTTTTGAGAAAATATTTCGGCGGCGCAATTTCATAACCATCTAATACTATTGGAGTTATGAATGCCGCGACAGCTACGTCCCCTGATGCGCCGCCGTGAACCATTGTCGTACAAACGCATGTTCAAACCGGCTCTTGATGAGTTATCCTCGATATCACCGCTTGTATCGAGGAGTAACAGACCCATGACGTTTACTTTTGAGCACCACTTGAAAGCACTGGTCTACCTGCATCTTCATGAGTACGAATCCGGTCGCGAGTTGTTACAGGTTATGGAGCAAGATGATTTTGCCCGTTCCCATATCGCGCCGCCGGAAGGTGTCAGCAGGAGCACCTTCTTTGAGGCAATGAATTCCAGAGCCCTTGAACAGCTCAGCGAGATGTATCACCGGCTTCAGGCCAAGGCAAAGAAACTTCTGCCGGCATTGCACCCACACTTGGGTGATCTGGTAGCGATAGATGGTTCTCTGATTGATGCCGTTGTTTCCATGCAGTGGGCTGATTACCGCGATGGCAGCAAAAAAGCCAAGGTGCATGTTGGTTTTGATCTGAACCGGGCTATTCCGGAAAAGATCTTTCTCTCAGCCGGTAAAGCTGATGAGCGCCCTTTTGTTTCAAAGATTCTGGAGCCTGGCCAAACCGGCGTGATGGATCGCTACTACCAGTGCCATAAAAACTTTGATGATTGGCAGGCAGAAGAAAAGCACTTCATTTGCCGCATCAGGAAGATCACCAGAAAAGCCGTTCTCGAACAGTATCCGGTTGCCGAAGGAAGTCACGTATTCCTTGATGTCAAAGCTCTTCTTGGAACTGCAAACCAGAACCAGACGGAAAAGCCAGTACGCGTTGTTGGTTACATGGTTGACAACAAGGAGTATTACCTTGCCACCGACCGTTTCGATCTGTCAGCGGAAGATGTCGCGCTTGCCTACAAGCTTCGCTGGGATATCGAAAAGTTCTTCGGCTGGTGGAAGCAGCATCTCAACGTGTACCACCTGATCGCCAGAAGCCCTAAAGGCCTGATGGCTCAAATACTTGGCGGCCTCATAACTTATCTGCTCCTGGCCATATACTGCCATGAGGAACACAACGAGAGGGTCAGCATTAACACTACAACGCAATTTAATGTCATTTAACGTTGATTTTCGTGTTTTCTCTCTGCTACTATGTCACATAC
>CAZYMK010000513.1:0-537 GCA_964648885.1 uncultured Geobacter sp.
AGGTTGCCCGCGGCCGCGTGCCGACCGAGGCCGCGGTGGGCGAGATCATGCGCCGTCCGGTCATCACCGTATCGCCACAAGCCACGCCGCAGGATGCTCTGCTCGCCATGATCCGCCACGACATCCGGCATCTCTGCGTGACCGAGGACGGCACGCCGCAAAGTCAGGCCTTGGGAATGATTTCGGAAAGGTCCGTCTCGCTCTCGCAACGGCGCGATCCCCTGGCCCTCGGGCAGGAAATCCGCCGGGCCGGCTCGCCTTCCTCTCTGCGTGCCATGGGCCAGGAGTTGGATCTGCTGCTCGCCGGCGATTTGTCTTCGCCGGATGATGTTTCGTGGTGCACGCGTTTAGCGGCCGAAACGCGGCGCGCCATGTTCCGCCGCGTGGAATCTTGGGCGCGCGAGAAAGCAGGACCAGCCCCCGGGCCGCTCGCCTTGGTCCTGACCGGCCAAGCCGGACGCGGGGAACTCCTCACCGCGACGAACCTGGCTGCCGTAGGTCTGACCGCGGACGATGAAAATGTTCGCCGTTATGGGC
>CAZYMK010000513.1:574-2104 GCA_964648885.1 uncultured Geobacter sp.
GAATTGCTCGCCGCATCTGGATTCCCCGCGGCACCGGCCACAATTGCGGAGGAAGCCCGCGCGCGCTGCCGCACGGTCGGCGCATGGTCCGAATTTTTCCGTTTCCTCGTCCGCGACCCGATGGGTGGCGAAATCTGGAAGCAGATGGCACTGTTCGATCTCTTGGTTGTCGCGGGCGATCCGGCCTTGCTCGAAACGGTTTTCTCCGCGCTGCGCGAGGAGATGGCGGCGAGGCCCAATTTCATCCGCTTGCTGGCCAATGACGCGCTGGGCAACCTGCCACCGGTCACCATCTACGAAGGATATGCGGTCGAGGCGGACGGACTGGCCCGCGAAACGATCGACCTGCAGGACTATGCGCTCGGGCCGGTGAGCGATGTGGCGCGGGTCTTCCACCTCGACGGCGGCAACCTGTGCGCGACCGACACGATCGAACGTCTGGCCGCGGCGGCCGTGCGCTTTCCGCAGGGCGTGGATATCTTCGCGCAGGGCGCACGTGCTTTCCGCGTGGCCCAGTATTTCCGCGCGGGACAAGGACTGCGCGACGGGGACGATGGACACGAACTCCGGCCCGCCGCGCTCAGCCGCACGGAGCAGGTGCAACTCAAATCGGCCTTCCGCGACATCGGCGCGCTCATCGCTTTCACCGCGAACCATTATGGATTCAAAGGCTGACCCGCGTTACGTGGTCTTTGATTGTGAGACGACCGGGCTCGATCCGTCGAAGGACGGCATCCTGACCATCGGCGCGGTGGCCGTGCGTGGCGGGGAAATTTGTCTCGACGATGAATTCGACGCCATCCTGAGCGACTGGCGCATGACCTCCGCCGTCCTCGTCCACGGCATCACCCAGGCCGAAGCGGCCCGCGGGGAAACCGAGGCGCAGGCGGTGAACAAGTTCCTCGACTACGTGGGTGACGCGGTCCTCGTCGGCCACCATGTCGGCTTCGACCAGAAGATCGTGGCCCATGCCGCGCGGAGGCTCGGCCGCGATCTGCCGAACCAAGCGCTCGACACCATGCGCATCGCCCTCGCCCTGGAGGAACGCGGGGCGTTCGAAGGACGCGAAATCCGCGGCTTCGACCTCGACAATCTCGGAGCGCTCTTCGACGTCGAACCCCACGACCGCCACACCGCCTCGGGCGACGCCTTCATCACTGCGCAAATTTTCATCCGCCTGGAGCGGATGGCCCGTAAAGCGGGCATCGATCTCGCGACCCTCATCGAGAGGGATGATGAAGAGCGTGAGGCCCGCTGAATCCGGGGACGTCGCACCAAAAACGACTTCCCGGCCCTGCCCACCAAGCAAAACGAGCGACCCGAAGGCCGCCCGTTTCGTGGAAACTTTACGTGGTATTTAGATTGTCCGGCAGAACTGCTCGATGCGGTCCAGGCCGGTCTTGATCGTCTCAAGATCGGTGGCGTAGCTGAGACGCACGGTTTTGTCATCGCCGAAAGCGACGCCCGGCACGACCTCGACCTCGGCTTTGCTGAGCAGGCGGTCGGCGAAGTTGGTCGAGCTGAGACCGA
>CAZYMK010000514.1:0-2099 GCA_964648885.1 uncultured Geobacter sp.
GCGGCAGTTTCTTCTCACCTGCCGTTGATGCAAGGTACAGCTCCATGGCACGGACAGCACGGGCAAACTCCTTTGACTCCCAGAGAGCCTTGCCAAGATAGTAGTAGCTCACCGGGTAAGCGGCTCGCTCATTTTTTTCAAGGATCCATTGCAGATTACCCCTGACATCGGTAAATTCACGGGCACCGTACTGAATTGCCGCCAAACGCTCACGGGCCCAGCGGGATTGGGCGTGGGCCGGATAACGCTGCAGAAAGCCCTGCAGCACCCGGCGTGCCATCAGCGAATCCCCCAGGAGTTCGGACTGATCAGCCACCTGAAGCGTCAGATAGGCAGCATTGCCGTCACCCAGCCAGGGACGTTCCAGCAGACCGGCATACAGCACAATCTGGTCAAGAGGGCGACCAGCCTTGGCGTAGGCAGCCGAAACCCGCTCATAAAACCCCGGCAGACTTGATGAAGTCCCCAAAAACTCCTGATTGTCCGTTGCCAGCTTGATCAGCCCGGCCGGATCCTTATCCCACGCACCGGCCTGAAAAACCTGCGCCACCAGATCCTCACGGATATCGCGCACTACGGTGCTGTACACCCCTTTGGGATAACGCTTCTGATACGCGACAACCAGACCGAGCGCACCATCTGCCGGCCCGTTGATCGACTCAAGCAGGGCATGTTTAAAGGTTGTTTCTTCCCGCAGATCAAAATCTCCGGCAGTAGCGGCAAGTTCCTGATAGGTGTTACTCAGGTCGGCATAGTCTGCCGGCCCGGTAGCGAGAAAACGCTCATCAGCCAGCTTTACCATCGCCATTTGACGCGCCTTGTTATCAAGGAAGGCCCCGGATACGGTGGTATAGATGGCCCGGGCCTGCTCTCCGCTTCCCTGACGCGACAGGATGTCAGCCATACGAACCAGCAACACCGGCGCATATTTCTTGTCGGCATGATCGACAATCAGCCTGGTCAGCAGCTGACGTCCTCCCGGCAGATCGCCGTTCCGGGCAATGCTGTCGCCAAAGTAAAAGGTAACGGACGGGTTCTGGCCCAGAAAGGCGGGCCACACCCCGGCAGCTTCCCGAAAGGTGGCTAATGCCTGCTGATACTTCTGAAGCCGGTATTGTGTCTCTCCCAGACGGTAGAGCGCCAGGGGACGGATCTTGGTGTTAGCTGTGCTAAACGCAGCAAAGGCCTCCTCGGCAGCGGTCAGCATACCTTTGTACAGTGCCCCCTCTGCTGCCAAAAACAGCTTCTGCTCTTCATCGCTGAGCAACTCCTTCAAAAACTGGCGATCAGTGGGCATAAAAGGGATTTCAGGCTTGAGCGGCGGGTCAAAGTTTTTGAGAAGTTTTTCGGCGCCGGCCCTGATCCGTTCCCGACCGGGCAGGGGCAGGGAACTGCTGTTGCCGACAAACAGCGGGCCAACGTCAAGGGAGAGTGTCGGCAACCCTTCAAAATGAACGACCCGCCAGCCGACCTTTCCTCCTGCAACAGCAAAGGTCAACGCCAGATCATCCCCCAGGCGTGAAACCACAATACCGCCGATATGGGGATCCGAGTAGCGACGCAATTGCTTGAACAGGGCGCCGGTAGTGTCGTGCAACCGTACACGCAGCCTGCTGCCGGGCAACATGTGTATTGCGTAGCTCGGTTCAGCGGTAAGGTTAATGGTAATACGGGTAAAATACGGCTTGGGACGAATGGCAATGCGCTGCACATGTGCAGGGATGGCGGCAGAGGCGGCAGAAGCCGTACAGATCGCCCATAGCAGAACAACAACTGACAGGAGCAACAAACGGCGTATCAGGGAGCAGGCAACCGGCATAACCGCCTCACCTTCCCGGCGACCTCATCCGGGTCGCACGGCTTGATCACTATTTCACGGGCCCCGTACTTGAGGGCCTTCAGCACAGCCGTGCGGGTCCAGCGCTGGGCGCACATGATGATCGGTACCGGTTGATCCTGCCGCATGGCGTTGATCTTGATACAAACTGCCAGTTCACGATCATCGGCATCTTGCGAGCCAATCACCACCAGACGGACATTTCCTTTTGAGAACACCTCTTTGATATCGGCGTCAAGGGTCGACTCGACCAGCTTGAACC
>CAZYMK010000515.1:0-329 GCA_964648885.1 uncultured Geobacter sp.
GAGGCGCATGGGGCTTGGGTTGTTGACCCTTGCCCCCATGACCCTTGACCCTCTCTTGAAAGGAGAACGATCATGGCTGTACTGACCCCTACGGGATTCCCCACTTCGGTGAAGACCCTTTCCGGTGATTGCACCAGCGTCTATTCGCTGGGCATTGCCACGACTGATCTGGATAGCGCAGATGATTTCCTGAAGCTGGCCGTATTGCCTGCAGGCTATCGCCTGGTTGGCCTGACCATCGGCTGCAATGAAGATCCTGACGCGCATGTATCCCCTACCCTGGCCGGTGATATTGGTTTGCTGAACGCTGGCGGTACGGCACTTGTGGC
>CAZYMK010000515.1:339-1188 GCA_964648885.1 uncultured Geobacter sp.
GCTGGACATTCAGAAGGCCGCAGCTACTGCCCTGGGTAAAGAGTCGCCTATCTTTAAGGGCGGTGCGGGTATGCACAACAACGTGGTGCTGCAGAAGCACAAGAACGTGATCCGCTTCAGTGATTACGGCAACGGTGTCAACCTGCCTGCTGCACGCGCCCTGTTTCTGGGTGTGCAGGCTGCCGTGATTGCCTTCGGTTCTCCGGGTGCTGGTCTGCGGTTTGACTGGCATGAGGAGATGATTGACCGTGGCAATCAGCTGGTTGTTGACACATCCTGCATCTGGGGCGTGAAGAAAACCACCTTTAACGGTTTGGATTACGGCGTGGTTGCTTGTGATACCTACGCTGCCAACCCGAACCCTTAATCTGAGCGGCTCTGACCACCACCAACAGCGGCACCGATACCGGTTTCTATATCGGTATTGGCAGCGGCTCCATGGCAACCAACTTGCCGAACGTGAAGAACACCAGTGCCAGCGATATGTATATCGCCATTGACTTTACTGGTGCTGCGGCAACGGCTGATGCCTGTACCTTTGTCATTACCGCCACCATCACCCCGATTTAACCCGGCGTGATCTGTTACCACAGGGGGGCATGATGCCCCCCTTGTCCTACCAGGAGGTTTCCGTGCAGCAGGCTACGAAGTTCCGGCAGAAGACCTGCCCCAAATGCAAAAGT
Organism: uncultured Geobacter sp.; assembly: GCA_964648885.1. Taxonomy (GTDB): domain Bacteria; phylum Desulfobacterota; class Desulfuromonadia; order Geobacterales; family Pseudopelobacteraceae; genus Trichlorobacter. The sequence continues at coordinate 1,023 of CAZYMK010000515.1, forward strand.
AATCACGATAACGAAGCAGTGCTGTGCAGTTTTTGTATTGATAAGGAGTTGCGCAGGAAGAGCAAGCAGCAGCCCAACCCTGACAACTATCTGGTGGAATGTCTGATAGAGCGCGAGGGGAACACCACGGTGATCGTGGGGGGCATGACCTACCTGTTCAAAGAGA
>CAZYMK010000515.1:1404-2067 GCA_964648885.1 uncultured Geobacter sp.
CTGGCCCAGCAGGAGATCAGCCTTGCCTTTGACGCTGACGATCTGAGCCAGACACTGCCTGACGGGTTTATGGGGTTTGTCGGTCATCCGGTGGTTGAGGATATGGGCGAGCTGGTTGTGCTGCCGGATCTGGACACCGGGCTGCAGCTGCGTGGGTCAACCGGCACGCCGCAGTATTACACCCGTGAGGATACCCTGCTGGTGTTATGGCCTGCCCCTGATTCAGCGGTGACCGTAACCGCTCAGGCCAAGATAGTGCCGGTGCTGACTACATCTGATGCCCTGCCGTGGCAAGGTCTGTTTGACAATCTGATTGTGGAAGCAGCTGCCAGGCTGTCTACCGGTGGCCAGGCGGTGACGGTTGAATCGGCGTTTGCTGCCATGGTTGATAGAGGTGTGTCAGCTGTTCTCATCCCCCGCATGAATCCCCTGCCGCGTGTACGACCTATCAATTATTTCTAGGAGCCAACCATGCCAATCACTGCACAAAATATCTCAGATAAGGCTGAACTGCTGCTGCAGGATCAGACCAATATCCGCTGGACCGAAGCAGAACTGCTGGGCTGGATCAACTCTGGTCAGCGGGAAGTCTTGATCTACAAGCCCAACGCCAACCCCAGCCTGGGCACCATCACCACCGCTGCCGGGAGCAAGCAAGCCCTG
>CAZYMK010000516.1:0-1075 GCA_964648885.1 uncultured Geobacter sp.
TGCATCTTTGTCACCAAAGTAAGCTAAACGATAAACCGTTTCAACGATTGCATCTTTTACCAACTCCTCTAAGTAAATTAAAAGGTCTGTAGACGTTAAGTCACCTTTTGCAATACCTTTGTTTAACCCCCAAATAAAGAAAGTTTCTTTAAGGTCAGTCCAACAAAATGGAAGCCTATCTGAAATTGTTGCAGGGTCCCAAAACTTCTCAGTATTAGTAATTCCGTTTGTAGCATCTGATTCGCCACAAGCATTTGTACCTTTACCTAAGTAACCATTCAATCTACCTAAGATTGCAATTTGTTTTTTTGCAACAATTCCTTCTGCTAATGAGTGAAATTGTGCTATTTCAGGTTTTTTAAAACCACCTACGAATAGAGCTTCAGAGATTGACTTAATCTCTTCTCCATTCCATGTTAAATCTGATGCTGTTATTACCGCCATTTTTTCTATTTATTATTTATTTGAATACAACCTTTGTTTTCTCTCTTCGTAGCTTTCTACAGTTGGAGTTTCTACTTTTCTAAATGTTTGAGCTGAAGCTGGAGGAGTGTAAGAACTTCCTTTTTTTGCTAACTCTTCTAACTTAGCTAATGCACTTTCTGAAACTGTAGATAGTTCAGAAATTTGAGCTTTTAAACTTTCGTTTTCAGCTTTCAACAATGCTAACTCTTCATTCTCAGGCTCAACCATTTCTTTGATTTCAGAAACTAATCCACCCATAACAACTAATACTTGACCATTTTCAGCTAAGTATTCGCCATCTGGAGCAGTTTGTCCTTCAATCATTGCTTCGTCACCTACTTGCAAATCTTCGAATGGAGTAACTAACAAACCTTTGTCCGTTGGTATTTCCATTGCTAGAGCATTACGCTCGTTTACCTCTTCTTTTCCAGTTAAGACCGCCATTGCCAAGGCTAATCTTTCTGGAAAGCTTTTACTTTGTTTTTCCATATTTGATTTTTGATTATTAAACCATTCATCATTCCATAAAGTTAAAGTTCTTTTAATTTGATTAATTAAACCAGGTGGAGATTCATAAGCAATTTTATTAGAAGTTTGTAATAAAACATTT
>CAZYMK010000516.1:1085-2064 GCA_964648885.1 uncultured Geobacter sp.
ATGAAACAATCCTGTCGATAGACAGCTTGGCTGCATCTTCCTCTGATAATGATTTTAAATCTAATCCTTATACTTTTTATTATGTTCAGATCATTTTACGGAGTCGCAATTCCCCTCTTTCTTTCCATTTTATCAATTACTTTACTAGCGAAATTTAACTTTACCGCTTGTTCATCTGTTAAGTGTGTTTCAACTTGCATTAAACTTGAAAGTATTTCTTTGCTTAACCCTGTAGCTTTAGAATACATAGATTCCATTTCGCTTTCAGTCTTCTTAATGCTTTCACTCATTCTCTTAAGTGTATCAGCATCACCACTAACCCCCATAAATAAAGGGTTGTGAATCATGTAAGTAGTACCTTTTTCGATTAAACGATTTTGAAGCGGTACAGCTAAATGAATTTCAGTAGCTATTGAAGCACAAAGTTCTGAAGCAATAGTAAAGCAATTTGGGACATTCTTAAGCAATTCAGCTATTTGTCTACCTGTATCAACAAAACCACCTTCAGAATTAATATAAACGTTAACCCTTTCAGCATCCTGTAAGCTAGATAATTGTTGAACTACATCAATAACCTCAACACCCTTTTTAATAAGGTTACCATTGTCATCGTAGTTACTACCTATTTGACCAATAATATAAACGTTTCCAATCATATGTTTAAAATTACTTAGTATAATAGTTGTATTATTGTACTTAAAATGTCATATTTGCATAAATATTTTAAACATGAAAAGATTAATTGAAAGGAAGGTTATTGAGTGGGCAAATGAACGTGGTCTAATTAAAGAAGAAAATGCACCTAAGCAATTTATTAAGCTAACGGAGGAAGTAGGAGAATTAGCTAGTGCATTATTAAAAGGCGACCCGTACGAAACAATAGACGCAATAGGGGATATTAATATAGTATTAATTATATTATGTGAGCAATTAGGACTTAACATGAGTGAATGTGTTAATAGTGCATATGAAGAAATAA
>CAZYMK010000517.1:0-2062 GCA_964648885.1 uncultured Geobacter sp.
TTTGGCAGTGACATGGGCACGGTCAGCCTGACCGGCTTAAGCAGAAACCTTGAGCGGGGACTGCAGCTGTTCAGCGAGGTGCTCTTCCATCCCCGTTTTGATGACAAACGCTTCCAGCAGGGCAAGAAACAGTCCCTTGAGGCGATCCGCCGCCGGAACGACGATCCCAAGGAGATTGGCGATCGCGAGCTGGCAAAGGCGATCTATGCCAATCACCCCTTAGGCCAGGAGCCGACCGCTGCCTCAGTAAACGCCATCACCCGCAGTGATCTGCAGCAGTTTCACACCCGTTTTGTCCGACCCGATAACATGATTCTGACCGTCTCCGGCGATTTTGAACGAGAAAAAATACTGGATCACCTGAACCGTCTGATCGGCTCGGTCAAATCTGCCGGCACGCTGCAGCTTCCCGCCATCCCGCCGGTAACGCTGCAGTTCTCCCCGGCAGTGCTGTACGCCCCCAAGCAGGTCAATCAGTCGGTGATCCGGTTGGGACACCTGGGGATCAACAAGGATGACCCGGATCTGTACGCCATCAGGGTGCTTGATTTCATCCTGGGCGGAAGCTTCACCTCACGCCTGACCCTGGAGATCCGTACCAACCAGGGGCTGGCCTACCATGTGGGCAGCCACTTTGACGTGGGACGCCGGTTTCTCGGCAGCTTCACAGCACAGACCGAGACCAGGGCAGATGCCACCGCCAGGGTGATCGGGTTGATGAGTTCAATCATTGAAGGGGTACGCAAGGAGCCGGTGACCGAGCAGGAGCTGCACCTGGCAAAGGAGTCAATCGTTAACTCCTTTCTGTTCGGCTTCACTACCCCGGCTTCGATTGTGATGCAGCAGGCCCGGCTGGATTTTTACGGGTACCAGCCCGATTTTCTGGATCGCTACCGCGAACGGATTGCAGCAGTCACCCGTGATGACCTATTACGGGCGGCTCGCAAGCACCTGCACCCCGATGCCTTCAAACTGGTGGTGGTGGGGGACCAGAACGCCTTTGATCGTCCGCTGGCAACCTTTGGCACGGTACAGACGCTCAAACTGCAGTAAGGGTACTAAAGTTTGTTTTTGCGTCTGCCGAAAGAAAAACTAATGGAGGCCATGCCATGAGAATAGACAACGCTACAACTGCAATTTTCGGTACCCAGCCGGTAATGAAGACCTCAAAGAGTGAGGCAGCCCGGGAAACAAAGTCAGCCAGCACCGTACAGAGTCCATTTAGCGTTCAACTGACCAATATGGTGGAAAAACTGTCCGGCGTGCAGCCGTCAAGCGGTGAAGTTCGACCGGAAAAGGTGCAACAGATCAGCAGTCAGCTGGCAAGCGGCAGCTACAACATCAGCGGTCAGGATGTGGCAGCCAAGATGATGCTGGCACTGCAGGCCTGATTTTTACACCGGCGCAGGTAGCAGAAGCAGCAAGGCCCTGACGGATTATCCGTCAGGGCCTTGCTGCTTCTGCTTTTCACTGAAATGCCGTTCCATTGCCTGCAGCAGGTCATCCAGCGTGGCCTCGGCAGGCTCAATCCCTACCTCAAGCCCCACCTGTCTGCATGCCTTGGTGGTAACCGGACCAATAGAGGCCACCACCACCTCAGCCAGAAGTTGTTGAAGCTGATCAGCACCACCCACCAAAGCTGCTAGATTGCGTACGGTTGAGGGAGAACTGAACACCGCTACATCCAGTTGATGCTGTTCAAGTGCCTGCTGGGCCTGCTCCGGCAATCGGTCGGGTATCAGATTGCAATACACCACCGGATCAACCACCATAGCCCCCCGTGTCCGTAGCTGATCCGGAATCAGGTCACGGGCGCCGTCTGCCTTAGGAAACAGTACCCGCTTGCCCTGCAGGTCAAGCTGCCCAAACGCCGCCACCACACCTTCGCCGGTAAACTGATCCGGTATCAGATTGGGCAGTATTCCCAGCTGTTCCAGTGCTTCAGCCGTCTTGGGCCCCACGGCACAGATGTTGCAGTGGGACAGGAGCTGAAGACCAAGCCCGTGTTCCTGCATCCGGCCAAAGAAAAACCTGACCCCGTTTACCGAGGTCAGGATCAGCC
>CAZYMK010000518.1:0-884 GCA_964648885.1 uncultured Geobacter sp.
GAGAACGAACGGCAGGTAATCCTGCGTGTTGTGAAGGCGGTTGTACGCTCCCTGAAGGTTGGGGTTTGAGCAGATTCAGGTGATGAGTTTTAACCATCTCCAATACGGCACTGATGCAACAACGGCAATCTGAACCGCCGCCAGATGGGCTATTGCAGCCATACGGGTCTGATGGTGGTCAAAAACCTTCCCTTCTGTTGCCTCAAGCAGATTAAGATACACACTGTTCTGATACGGAAAAAACCACGGGTTGCCTGAAATCAGCACCACAAGGCAAAGTGCAAACGGGTCTATTCCTGTACCTGTCAGCACCGGCAGAACAGAAAGAATAGTAACAAGCTGCGCTGCTGGCAATGGCAGAACAAATCGCAGGAGAAACATTCCGATAGAGACCGACACAAGGAATCCATAGGGGCATGTCTTTACATGCTGCAAAAATGGTCCCACATAATCAGCCATCGCCTTGCTTAAACCGCTTGATGATATCAACCCGCCAAAACCAACCAATGCCCCAAAGGACAGCAGGAAATTCCAGTCAATCTCCTAATACACCTGTGGCAAACAGCAGGAAGAAGCTTGTAAGCGCTATCCATGCACCGTTTATATGGTGCCACGATTGCGTGATGAACCCCAGCAACGACAATGCAACAATAAGGATGGTTATCTTCTCATCTGCGTGGTATTGCCCCAAAGCATCAAGCTGCTTACGGATAATAGTATCGCCTGTTTTTCTAATCACCTTTGGCTTGTACTGCACAAGCACAGATACAAAAGAAATCACGAAAAATATCAGCCCTAAAGGTAAAGCCGCCATGAACCAGCTTCCCCATGTGACACTGTTTATGGTTGCTTGCGGTAGCAGGCCAAACGCCGGCAGGCATGTG
>CAZYMK010000518.1:916-2057 GCA_964648885.1 uncultured Geobacter sp.
CCTGCAAGAACAGCCCTTCCGTTGGATGAAGGGATTACCGGTGTAAGTATCATCCCTGTAAACGCAAGGGCGAAACTCTGCCACTTGTAGTTTGTCGGAAATCTGCTGACCACAAGCAAAACAAGCCGGTACATGAGGCCGGTCTTTGAAATTGCAGCGGATATTGCAAACACTCCAAGCACCAGAAACCATGATGAGTGAGAAAAACCTGAAAATGCCTGGCCTGGTGAGGCGGCGTTAAGAACCACTGCCGCAAGCGGAAGCGCCAAGGCAACTGCATGATATGAAAAAGCGTCAAAGCTCCATATCACCGTTGCTGCGGTAAGAAGGGCCAACAAGGTTGTCTGCTGGTAGTTCATGCCGTTTCTGTGCAGCAAAAGCACAACAACGGCGCTCAAGACCGCTGCAATCATCATACTCATGAAACGACGGCTACGAAGCTTTACCCCAAGGCTCCAGCCTGCCTTCAGGCCTGAGGAAGAGGGAAGGATTACCTCCTCTTCTTCCTGGTTCATGATTGATTCCAGAACATCAATGTTGCTTTGATTTGCAACAAAATTTGTAGTTCTGCTGACCCTCTTTGCCAGAATCCCCGCAATCTTGACGGCAAGGGCGTTGTGCTGTTTTAACAAGGCATTGAAACGTTCTCTTGATAGCCGCATAACCACTGTGCGTTCATCAAGAGCAACAATATCTGCTGAACGACTCTCTCCTGTCAAAAGGGCCAGTTCGCCGAAACATTCCCCTATCTTCAATATTTCTACATCGGTTGAGATTCCATCTGTGGAATGGCAGACAACCTTGACCGAACCTATTGCAATCAGATACAGACAGTCTCCTTGCTCGCCCTGATGCACAATTGTCTCGTCCTTTGAGAATTCAAGGATTGTGAAGTGGGGTATCAATCGTGAGAGTTCGACGCGGCTGAGGGTGTTGAGCAAAGGTATGAAGCGGATGTTTACAGGCATTGGTCATCTTGCTTAGCGGTAGTCTGCTATATGGTTAGAATAGATTTGGGCAAATCTCTAACCAAAGATTAGAAAAATGTCAAACTATTTGCCTTGGCGAGATGGGAGAGGTGAGTGTCTGGCCTGTCGGTTGGCCATTGAGGGATGTTTTCTGGGCAATACATGATAGTCAG
>CAZYMK010000519.1:0-2054 GCA_964648885.1 uncultured Geobacter sp.
CGAGCTAGCTCCTGGATAGTAGCGGCAAGTCGGTTCAGCTCCTGCTGATCCAGGGCCAGCGAGGCCTCCTGCGCTGCAACCTGCTCCTCAAGCTCGCGGATCTCGCGTTTTTTGTGGATGATCCCCCCCTGCACCGGCTCAAGGGAGCCGCCGCTGATGGTGCCGTCTGAGGCCACTACCTCCCCAGTAAGGGTCACCAGGGTCTGGTCAGGATACTGCACTGCCAGCTGCAATGCCTGCTGCAAGGTCTCCACCAGCTGAACCGGCGCCAAAAGGCGCCTGATCTGTTGCGCGGCCCGCTGGTCCGGCTCAACCAGCGACAAAAGCGGCACAGCACCGTCAATCTGCCGTGATATGGGCAGTTCTTGGCTTGGTGCTGCCAGCTGCGCCCTGCCGGCGGCCTCAGTCCGCAGATACTCCAGCGCCTGCTGTGCCTGCAGGGTGTCACTGCAGACAACCGCCTGTAACCGTTCTGCCAGAACAGCCTCTACCGCCACCTCATACTCTTGGGGTACGCGCAGACAATCCGCCAGCATCCCTCCCAACTGATCCCGCAACGGCGATGCCGACAGCAGCGCCCTGACCCCCTGGCCATACCCGGCAAACTGCGCCTCCAGTTCCTGCAGCGAGGTCAGGCGCGAACGGTCGGCACTGAGTGTTTCACGTTTTTTGCGCACCTGCTGCTCCAGCTCCTGCAGACGCGACTTCAGCAGCAGTTCCTCTTCCTCCAGCTGTGCCAGTTCCGTGATAACCATCTGCTGTTCCTGCTGTCGCAGGCCTGACTCTTCTTGCACCCGGCCCAACTGCTGACGTTGTCCGGTCACCTGTTCGGCCAGCTGCCCCTGTTCACGCTGCTGACGCTCCAGTCGTTCACCCAACCCTACCAGCCGCTTGTGCGCTTCTTCACGGCGGGTACGATGCTGGGCCGCCTCACCTGTGGCAGCAAACAGCTCACGGCGCTGCGCCTCAAGCCCGCGGCTCAACGACTCAAACCCTTGCTCCTGCTCCTCCTGCCCATCCTGCAGTTCAGCTAGCCGTACCTCGGCAGTTGACAGATCAAGGCCGGTCAGCTGCTGCTGCTGTTCAAGACGTTCCTGCTCGGCCAGCAGCGCAATCCGGCGGTCTGTGAGCTGTTCCAGCTCCGCCTGCAGCTTGGCCAAACGTTGTTCAAGCCCTTCCTGCTCACGCCGCTGGTAGCTCAACCCGTTTTCACAGGCGGCCGCTGTACTGCGCAGGGTAAACAGCTTTTCCTGCTGCAGATTCAACTCCCGTTCGGCATCCAGCATCCCGATCCGCTGCAGCTCAACCTGGCTGTCAGCAGCATCAGCCGCCCCCTGCACCTCGTGCAGCCGCAGCTGCAGTACGTCATACTGCTGCTGTGCTTGCTGCTGCTGGTTCCGTAACGAATCCGCCAGATGCAGCGCAAACAACAGATCTATTTCCCGCAGCTCTTCGCGACATTCCCTGAATTTTTCCGCCTTTTTGGCCTGCCGCTGCAAGGCATTCAGCTGCCGCTTGATCTCCCCCATCAGATCACCCAGGCGCAGCAGGTTTTGCCGGGTCGCCTCGATCTTCCGCAAGGCCAACTGCTTACGCACCTTGTACTTGGTAACCCCGGCCGCCTCCTCAATCAGCAGGCGCCGTTCCTCCGGTCGTGAATGAAGGATCTGACCGATTTTCCCCTGCTCGATAATGGAATAGGCCCTGGTGCCGACACCGGTATCCATGAACAGCTCTGCGATATCCAGCAACCTGCAGGGGGTCTTGTTGATCAGGTATTCGCTCTCGCCATCGCGAAAAAGTCGGCGGGTCAGCTGGATCTCGCTGAATTCAAGATACCTGGCAGGCGCACGCCCGTCTTCGGTGGAAAAGACCAGCGAGACCTCAGCCATCCCCAACGGCTTACGATTGTCGCTGCCGGCAAAGATCACATCCTCCATCGCCTTGCCCCGCAGGTTTTTGGCCGACTGTTCACCCATGCACCAGCGGATGGCATCAACAATATTCGACTTACCGCAGCCGTTGGGGCCAACCACACCGGTCACCCCCTGCTG
>CAZYMK010000520.1:0-2052 GCA_964648885.1 uncultured Geobacter sp.
GGGCCTTTGACGGCGTTGACTGTTTTCAGGCGTTTGATAGAACGCCCCTTGCCTGCGCTTCCATCGGGCAGGTACACCGTGCCGTGCTGCTGGACGGCAGCCGGGTGGCGGTCAAACTGCGCCGTAACCGGATTGAAAACATAGTGCGTGAAGATATCCGGCTGCTGGGCTGGTTTCTTTCCCTCCTGCAGCCGCTCTTTGCCGAGTACATGCCGACCCGCACCCCGGCAACCTGCTGGTGACCGAACAGGGAGAGCTGGTGCTGCTGGACTTCGGCATGGTCAGCCGGATCCCCAATGCCGTCCGTCTGGCTATGATCAACACCGTCAAGGCGGCCTACGAGCGGGATTTCGAACTGCTGGTGCAGGCCACCCGCAAGCTGGGGATCATCACTGACAGCGCACCCCAGGATGAACTGACCGGCCTGGCTGAAGAGATCTTCAGGATCTTTGCGAATGATCAGCTCAGTGCCACCAGCATGCAGGATCTGGCCTTCGGCGTCATGGATGCCCTCAAGGAGTACCCCTTCAAGCTGCCCCAGGAGATCATCTATGTCATGCGGGCCAGCTCGATCATCGAGGGGCTGGGCACCACCTATATCGAAAACTACAATGGTATCAAGGATGTGCTGCCGGTGCTGAAGGCCAACCTGACCCGCGCCCTGGGAGAGCGGGACAGTCTCTTTGGCATAGTGGCCCACGAACTGGCCCAGCTTCCCCTGACCCTGGTCAAGGCTCGCCATCTGGTGGATACCCTGCAGCATGGTGATCTGACCGTACACCTGGCCGAGGAAGACCGTCGGGCCCTGCTGCGCCCGGCCCAGCACTGGCTGCGGCAGATGACCTGGATAGGCCTGCTGGTGGCCCTGGCCTTTTATCTGCGGGGTATGGACCATCCGGCAGCCGGCTGGCTGTCGCTGGCCTGCCTGGGAGCAGCGCTGATCAAGCTGATCTGGTGGAAAAAACTGTAGCCAGCAGATAGGTACTTGTCTGATCGTGGGTGCGCTGCTAGACTTGGTTTAGCAAGGGGGTGGCTATGCGGTGTGTTAACATGTTTGAAGCCAAGACCAATCTCTCAAAGCTTGTTGAAGCAATAGAGTCAGGTCGAGAGGATCAGGTGGTAATTGCCCGCAACGGCAGGCCGGTTGCCCGGCTGGCGCCGTTGGCTGAGCAGCCGGTGGGGCAGCGCCTGGGGATTGCCAAAGGTGCCTTTGTCTTGCCGGACTCCTTTGATGAAGACAACGATCGTATTGCGGGCATGTTCGGAGGCCAGGCAGTATGAGGCTGCTGCTGGACACCCATATCGCGCTCTGGGCAATCAGCGATGATCCAAGGCTTTCCGGTGCTGCTCGGGCGCTCATTACGGCACCGGAAAATGATATCGTTGTCAGCGCTGCCTCTATCTGGGAGATTGCCATCAAACACAGTCTGAAGCGAAGCAATATGCCGGTATCGGGGGTGTCTGCCCTGGAATGGTTTCAGGCTTCCGGCTATCGGCTGCTTGCGGTCAGCCCGGATCATGCTGCTGCGGTCGAGTCTCTGCCGCTGCTCCATGCTGACCCGTTTGACCGGATCCTGATCGCGCAGGCTGTATATGAGCCGCTCAGACTGCTGACCCAAGATGCCCAGCTTGCACACTACAGTGATCTGGTGCTTCTTGTCTGACGTAACGTGTTCCATCGAGGCGTACCATGACCTGTAAAAAATGCGGTACCCTGCCGACCATCAGCCAGGCAGCCGGAGAGGCGTTCTTCAACTGCAGCGTGGAACCGCTGCAGGTCAAGCTGCTGGCGATCCTGCAGCAGGAAGGCTACACAGCCCGCCCTGAAGGTGACGTGATCCGGGTCATGGTTGACAGCTTCATGCAGCTGGTGGCTTGTCTGGGCAGACGCAACGACCTGGCTGAGGTGGAGCGTGAAGGGATCAGCCTGCTGTTTCTGGAACAGGGCACCCAGCTTGATTTCAGCGCTTTCTCACGCACCAAGAGCCTCAAAAAATGGTTTTTTCTGCTGAACAACCGTGAATTTCTGGATATCTTTGAAAACAACTCCCT
>CAZYMK010000521.1:0-2045 GCA_964648885.1 uncultured Geobacter sp.
AAGGATAACGGCGTTGAATATGATTACCGCAATGATGCTTCTCTGGACAAGGCGGCTTTCCAGCCAGTGATGCAGGCGGGTACGCCAATCCTGGCCGGGCTCCTTCATGGTGTTGTTGCACATATTCATTAATCCTTGTTGTAGGGGGGCAGAGTAGCTTATGGCCTGACTACTAGCATATTTTTGTCACTTTTGAATCAGATTCCTATTGTATCACATCACGCAGTCGGGTTTCCATTTGGTTCACTACGTGGAGGATTTTGTGATTGAAGGGGCGGCAAAGACGGTCTGAAGATGAGATGTAAAGCGGTATAGTAGTAAGTTCCGAGTCCCCTATAGATGTTATACGGTGCTAGAGCATCATTGTGCTCAACCATGCGGAGAGCAGTGTAGCTGCGATGACAATTTGCTAACCATAAGAAATGAAATGGACCTAAATGGTCTTTTTGTCTATTATGGGGACAAATCGTCTGTTTTGAATTTTTATGGGGTGCAGTCATGTTTAACGCAGCTGATGTAAGTCTTTCTGATCTATTGCTTTCATTATCCCAGGCTATGGAGATGGCCCACACAGACCTCTCGAATCATCAGTTGAGAACCGCATATATTGTCTGGAAAATGGGTGGGTGTGGAGGCCTTCCGGAGAAACGCCACGAACAGTTGTTTGTTGCAGCTTCTCTGCATGATATTGGAGCATTTTCCCCTGAAGAAAAACTGGGCATACATAATTTTGAACTGAATTATCCTGAACGCCACTGCGCAAAAGGGGTATTTTTATTCGAGCAGGTCCCTTGGCTGACCTCTGCTGCGGGCATTGTCAAATACCATCATCATGCATGGAGCAGCTGGAATGAGCCGATCAGCAATGAGCAGGTGCTCGATTCGCAAATACTCATGCTGGCCGACATGGTGGAACGACATATCAACCGTTCGCGATATATCCTCCATCAACACAACCAGATCATGAAATTTATCCGGGACAGCGCCGGGTACTCTCTGCACCATGATGTTGTCGATCTGTTCCTTCAGGTTGCAAGCCGAGACGAGTTCTGGTTAGACCTTGTTTCTCCCAATATCAAGGATATTTTGAGAAAAAACGGGCCTTTTAGGCATGTATTCATAGAGAAGGAGCTGATTTTTCCTGTTTCGGAGATATTTCGTACAATTATTGATTTCCGGTCACCCATGACCGCAACTCATTCTTGTGGAATAGCAGCGTGTGCCAGTATGCTGGGGAAGATTTTCGGCCTGACTGAAAGCGAATGCCGTTTGCTTGAGTTAGCTGCAAACCTGCACGATACTGGTAAACTTGTGGTGCCTGACCGTATACTCAACAAACCCGGCAAACTTACTGATGAAGAGTATGCGGTGTTACGGCAGCATGCCTACGTAACCCACTCAGTGTTAAGTTCCGTACGCGGTTTCGAGCAGATCACGGAATACGCCTCCTTTCACCACGAACAGCTCTGTGGTGGCGGCTACCCGTTCTGTCTCACTGAACAGCAGATCAGCACAGGGGCACGAATCATTGCCGTTTCTGATGTTTTTACTGCCCTCAATGAGGATCGTCCTTATCGTGAGCACATGAAACGGTCAGAGTTGATAGCTACCCTTCATGAGTTTGTCGCCAGAAAGCACCTTGATGCTCGAATCGTCAAGATGCTTACGGACAATATTGATGTTATCATGAAATATATGCAGGAAAAACAGTCAGTTACCCTTGACTACTATCATGGGCAGTTTCAGCAGTTCAGTTGATGCAAAGAAGAGCCTCCTGCAGAACTTGAGAAGCGAGTACGTGAAAAACAAGTGCATGTAGAGGAGTGCTGGTAAAGGCGGCTCCAAATACACAGAAAGCGGCCACGAGACGCATCTCGTGGCCGCTTTCTGTTGTGGAGAATTGCAACAACCTTGTACTTACAGCGTCACATCCAGCTCGTTCTGGGTCAGTTGCGCCCGCACCTGCTTCTTGCGGATCAGCACCAGTTCACCGCCTTTGGTCTTCATAACCGCACCGGGCTTGCGGTGGGAGTTGTAGTTCTCCG
>CAZYMK010000522.1:0-2045 GCA_964648885.1 uncultured Geobacter sp.
TCCTGCTTGGGGCTGCTGATCAATTCAGCAGGGTTGGTAGGCAGTTGACCGTTTCTGGTGAGCCAGCCGAAGAAAGCCCGGACGGCAGCCAGCTTCCTGCCGATACTGCTTTTAGTGTATGCTTTCCGCTGATCAGTGGCCGAGCTGAGACTGGCAAGGTAAAGGCGCAGCAGAAGATGATCAATCCCGGCTGCATCAATTTCTGTCCCTCGTTGCAGGGTGATGAAGGTCGTCAGTCCGGCCAGGTCGGAGCGATAGCCGGCAATAGTATGAGGAGACGCATTGCGTTGGGTCACCAGATATTCTAGAAACGCAGTAACCTGCTGCTGCAACCCGGCCATCAGGCTATTTGAATGCAGGCAGCGGCGAGGTCAGCTTCCAGCCATCGCCCTGATCTGGATCCTCTTTGGTGTTTTCACGGAAGATCCATGTCTGTCTGTCGGTCAGGGTCTTGAGACGATTGTCCGGCAGGATAAAATAATCGAATTCAACCGTGGCCTCAGCTGTTCGCTTATCAATCAGGCACTGCTGGGCAAGAATCCTCGAATCAGCAATGGTGACATGTCTGCGGCGCAGTGATTCTGCGGACTTGTCGTAGGCAGGGCGCTGTTTGGCGTCAACAAAGGCGATAGCTGCCTTTTCTGCCTCTTGCCAACGGACCAGCCTGGTATAGTCCTTGATCGATTTATCGCAGGCCTCGCGACGGTTCATGTTCTGGTAGGTAGCGCAGCCGTTCAGTACGAGCGGAACCAGCAGCAGAAGCAGGCACCAGCGAAAACGGGTCATAACGATTCCTTTCGTGCGCGGTTGTACAGCAGGGCAAAGTAAGGTATAAATAAGTTCGATTTACCAAGGGTGCAGGATTCTGGTCAGAAACCGGTGGTGACCTGGTCTTGCCGCACCCTGGTCTGCGTGCTGCAAGACTGCAACGGCCTTGTTGCTATCCAAGTCTGGCGGCACCGTTGCAAGGCGCATTAAACCGTATTGACACCTGAAAGGCAAAGGAAAATCTGATGGACGTCATCCGTACCGGGAAGATACACCACCTGGCTCCCAGCTTTGAAAGCACCTCCCCGGCGACCATACAGGGCTTTACCACCCGTCATGAAGGGGTGTCTCGTCCGCCCTACAACTCATTGAACCTGGGAGCCACTACTGATGACTCGCCTCACAATGTGGAAGGAAACCGCAGCCTGCTGACCCGAGCTTTTGGCATCTCCCAGGAACAGCTGGTTACGGTACGTCAGAACCACGGCAGCGATCTGCTGGTGATTGACGCACCCAATGATGATCTCAGCCACTTTGCGGGGGTTGAGGCTGACGGTATCATCACCAACCAGACGGGCATCATGATCGGGGTCACAGTTGCCGACTGCGTACCGATCCTGCTTTATGATCCGATCAGGAAGGTGGTAGCTGCAGTGCATGCCGGTTGGAAGGGGACAGCTGCAGTTATTGTGGCGCGGGCAGTACAGGGGATGCAGTCGGTCTTTGGCTCTGCACCGGCCGGAATCAAGGCCGCCATTGGTCCTTGCATCAACCCCTGCTGTTATCAGGTGGACCAGCCGGTGAAGGACGGTTTCAAGGGGCAGCCCGAACTATGGCAGGCAGTGAGTGAGCCTGACACCACCGATACGTGGCGGCTTGACCTGGCCCTTGCTAACCGGATGCAGCTGGAGGATGCCGGGCTTTTTCCTGCCAACATCCAGACCGTCGGTAACTGTGTTTGCTGCCAGAAGGATTTTTTCTTCTCCTACCGGCGCGATGGTGGTGAGACCGGGCGTCAGATCGGTTTTATCATGCTTAAGGAGCAGTAACCGGTGCTTGCCAAGGTCCTCAGTGCAACGGTTGTGGGTATCGATGCGATTCTGGTTGATGTAGAGGTTGATATTGCCCAGGGTCTGCCACAGTTTGCCACTGTTGGCCTGCCGGACGGCGCAGTCAAGGAGAGCAAGGACCGGGTCAAGGCAGCGCTTAAAAACAGCGGTTATGACTTTCCCCCCAAGCGGATTACTGCCAACCTGGCACCGGCAGACCTGAAAAAA
>CAZYMK010000523.1:0-2042 GCA_964648885.1 uncultured Geobacter sp.
CGGGAAATTCTATGCGTAAAGGTCGAGCCATGGAGGGGTTATAGCACAGAAAACTTATATTTCAAGACCTGACCTCGCAGGTTTCCGATTGGCCGCCTTTTGAATTACGTATACTGCCCCCGGAATTCTGGCCCGAATGTTCTATTAATTTCGGTATGCTTTCCAAGCGTTTGACGGTATCCTCCCCCACCGACTGCACCGACCACCCTACCCTGACCAGGAATCTACCATGGACCGATCATCCCGCAATTACCTCAACACGCGCCACCTTGACCGTTTCGCTGACGACTCCCTGTTCAATCGCATCGCCCGATCCGTATGTGCGGTTGGCTGTCTGCCGCGCAAGGAGCTGTATGAGGCATGGGAGGTGGCCCGCCGTGTGCGGCGGCGTTTCCGCGGCGGTCGTGTGGTGGACCTGGCCTGCGGTCATGGCCTGCTGGCCCAGATTATGCTGCTGCTGGACGATAGCTCACCGGAAGCGTTGGCCGTTGACCTGCGGATCCCGGAAAGCGCCGGGGCGTTGGCCGCCGCCCTGGAAGCGACCTGGCCACGGCTGCGAGGGAGGGTTTGCTTTAAACAGGGGGATATGGGACAGGTTGCGCTTACCCCGGATGACCTGATAGTTTCCGTGCACGCCTGCGGCGGGCTGACCGACCGGGTACTGGACCTGGCGATGGAGGCCAGAGCCCGTGTTGCGGTGCTTCCCTGCTGCCACGACCTGGATCAGGGAGACTTGGGTGGACTAGAGGGATGGCTGGACGGCCCGCTGGCTATCGATGCCACCCGTGCTGCACGGTTGCGCGCCCATGGTTACCGGGTCTACACCCAGACCATCCCGTCGGACATCACCCCGAAAAATCGGTTGTTGCTGGCGGAGCCGGCATGACGGTAGAAGCGCTAGGGGTGACGTGTTACGTCTGACCAGCAGCGGGGATGAGACAACAAAGGCGGCCGATTGGCCGCCTTGTGAATTAAGTAAACTGTCCCCGGAATTCCGCGATTGGCCGCCTTTTGAAATTGTGTTTAAGCAAAAACATGGGAAGTGTTTGAATGTATAAGCAGATAGGTAGTTGAAGTGGAAACCTCCGGTGGTATGAATAGCTTGTAAGAGCAAGCAGCTGGACCGGCTATGCCGTCCAGAAATCAAATCACCACGAGGAGGCTTCCATGAGCGCAATTTACTACATCGGTCTTGATATTCACAAGAAGACAATCGCCTACTGCATCAAGCGTATTGATGGTCTGCTCGTCAGACAAGGCACTGTGGCAGCAGATCGAACAGCTTTGAAACAATGGCTCACAGAGCTGCCCGGCCCCTGGCTGGGAGCAATGGAGGCCACACTCTTTACCGGTTGGGTCTATGACTTTCTGAAACCCCATGCCGTTGAATTGAAAGTGGCGCACCCTGCGATGCTCAAAGCAATCACGGCAGCCAAGAAAAAGAATGACCGTGCCGATGCGGAAAAGATTGCCGACCTGCTGCGGGTCAACCTGCTGCCTGAATGCCATATGATCTCGGAAGAGTTGAGGGAACTGCGCAGGGTATTGCGCTACCGCACCATGGTTGTACGGACAGCCGTCAAGATGAAGAACAAAATGTCCGGCCTTTTGATGGAGGTAGGCGCCCAATACAACAAAAAGCGCCTTTATGGCAAAAAATACTTTAGCGACCTACTTGAGCGGGTTGAGGATGTACCTGATTCCGTTAAACAGATGCTGAAGATCAGTCGTAGCGGCCTTGAACTGTTTGACGGTGTTCAAAAGAAACTGCTGGGAGCGCTCTTGACGAACAAGGCAATTCGAGATCGGGTTGAACGCCTGATGAGCATTCCCGGAGTTGACGAGGTTACAGCCCTTACCTGGGTTCTTGAGATGGGAGAGATATCTCGCTTCACTTCAGCCCGTAACGCCATTAGCTACTGTGGATTATGCAGCGCCCAGAAAGAATCAGCAGGCAAAGAACAGCGCAGCCCTCTTTCAAAGCAAATGCGTATTCCGATCCAAAGCGGCCACTGTTCCGGCCGGAAAGCGGCCACCATTCC
>CAZYMK010000524.1:0-2037 GCA_964648885.1 uncultured Geobacter sp.
GACTGGGCCCTGCGGGCCTCCATATTGTCGAACATCTCATGCACCATGGAGCTGACCGACTCCACCGTTCGTCTGATCTTGCGACTGTCTTCGACCTGACTGGAGGTGGACTGCACCATCTCGTGGGCCATTTCCTTGACGGTCTCAATGGCGCGGGCGATGCTGCGGGTGGCCTTGGCCTGATCTTTTGAGCCGTTGAAGATCTGGGAGGTCATACTGCTGACATCTTCCATGGAGCGGGCCACGGTTTGCACGCTGATCGACTGTTCTTCGGTGGCCTGTTTGATCTCAGAGGTCATTTCCATGGAACAGACCGAGCGGTCGTAGATGGCCTGCAGGGTTTCCCCCATAACGTGGCCGAGCTCCACCCCCCGTGTTACCAGATGTTTGGTGGCGCCGATGGTGCCGGCAGCCTGATGGGATTCAAACATGATTTCATCAATGATGCCGGTGATCTCGCCGGTGGAGTGGCCGGTCTGCAACGACAGGTTACGGATCTCGTCGGCCACCACGCCGAAACTCTTGCCGTATTCACCGGCCTGAGCGGCAATGATGGAGGCATTCAGCGCCAGCAGATTGGTCCGCTTGGTGATATCGTTAATAACACTGACGATATTTTCGATTCGGCTGCTCTTCTCGGCCAGGCGGGTGATACCGGCGTATGATTCTTCAACCGAGTTCTGGATTTCGGCCAGGGAGCCGATGGTCTCATTGACCGCATTACGCCCTTCAGCGGTCTGGGCCTGTACCTGGCTGGAGACCTCGTGGGAGATGGCGGCGCTGCGCTCAACGCTGGTGATGTTGCGGGTGATCTGCTCCATGGCAGCAGCCGACTGGTGGACGATGCCGGTCAGGGTATCCAGGTTGCGGGAGACCTCTTCGATCGCCACCGAGATCTCATTGACGGCGGTACTGGTCTCATCCACCGAGGCCATGGCCCCTTCAGCAGCCGAGGCAATAACCGCCGCCCCGTCGGTCACTGACTCGATACTTTCCTTCAGGTCGGCCACGTTGTGTGAGTACTGGTCTCGGTGCGAGAGCAGGAACGAGAAGGAGTTCTCCAGCTCACTGGTCAGGGTGTCGATAGAGGTCAAAAGGTTGATACGGGTAATGGCATTGGCTACCTGATCGGCAAACAGCATGATGGTATCCAGATCAGATTCATTCAGCGGACGATGCGAGCGCTTATTGTCAATGGCAAAGGCCCCGACTGACTCACCCTTGACCACAATCGGGCAGATAATGAAGTTTTTAGAGCGGAGCGGTTCGATCCGGTCATAGGGGTGCTGCAGGTGGTAGCTGCTGTCGTAGGTGGTAATGTCATCAATCAGATACGGCTTGCGCTCGGTCATGCTGCGGTAGATAACCCCGATTGCCGGATTCAGGGGCAGATCCAGTCCTTCGATGTCGCGGGCCGTGCTTCCGGTGGCAGTCACAAAACGTAAGCTGGAGCTGTTGGAGCTGCTCATCATGATGTTGACCCGTTCGTAACCAAGGATGTCGTGCAACCCCTCGGCACAGAGCAGTAAGACCTCTTCCACATTCAACGAGGTCTGAATCCTGCTGCTGACCTGGTGGAAGTTCTTGATGTTGGTGTCCAGTACCTTGAAGCGGTTTTCAAACACCTCTTTCTGAGAAGCAACTTCCTGGTGCAGCTCATCCAGCTCCTGTGCCCGCTGCTGCAGTTCATCACCGTTTTTGCCGATCAGGTAGCCCACCGATCCCAGCACCATTGAGGTGCCCAATCCCATGTAAAGATACAACAGGCGATGCTCGCTATCCTGGAGAATGTTGCCCAGCAGCTGGGCAAAAAGGGGCTGCGAGGGGTCATGAAAGAACACCAGCCTGAAGAACATCCAGCCCAGCGGTGCGCCGATGCCCAGAAAAAAGCCGAACAGGGAGTAGGTTTTGCAATGACTGCAGCGATTCATGACGCCCCCGTAGCCATCAGGCACCGGCGATTATTTTTTCTTCAATGTTGCTGAAAATCTCGTCCATCACCTTTTCGGCATCAGCTATGTTGTAGGCGATGATGTT
>CAZYMK010000525.1:0-2033 GCA_964648885.1 uncultured Geobacter sp.
AGCTGCTGGCCATGCTGGGGGCCTTTCTGGGGGTCAAGGCAGTGCCGTTCATCATTTTTTCTTCATCACTGATTGGAACCGTGGCCGGGCTTTCCATTATGGCCCTGCAGCGTAAAGGACGTCATCTGGCCATTCCGTTCGGCCCTTATCTGGCCTTTGGCGCCCTGCTCTACATCTTTTACGGACAGCAGCTGATTACCTGGTATCTGCAGTTCGGTAGATAGCCGATGCCGACGGTGCGCCTCAGTCTCACCTTTTCCATTCTGGCCTCATTGGCCTGCCTTTTGATACTCACCTGGCTGTTGTTCAGTCTGCTGGCCTTCAAAACAGCTGAACGTGATCTGTACGCCCAGAAAAGCGACCATGCCCGGGTGTTGCTGACCACTTTTGTCAACCAGCTGCCAGAACAGTTACCCCGTTTTCCGGAAGGGATGCTGCCTCTGGATGCCCCGGCAGCCCTGTATGCCGGCAAGCTGGCTGATGAGGCCTCATTCCAGCGTCTGACCCTGCTTGATCAGGCCGGCAAGATCATCTTTACCGTGGGGCGAGAAGGGACCGATCTTTACCTGCCGGTGTCGTTACCGGGTACACAGGCTGAAGAAACCGGTATGCTGCCGCAGCATACCGGCCTGATCCGCACGGCCCAGGTCATCAGAAACAATGAAATCGTCGGGCGTGCCGGTCTGATCCTTTCGCTGGACGATGAACAGAAGCGTATCAGTCGTACCCGTCAGTTGTTGTTGACCTACTTTGTGCTGGACTTTATCCTGCTGCTGGGGTTGGGGGCCTTTATCCTGGCGCGGATTGTGGTCAGGCCGGTCAACCGGCTCCTGGCTGCCACTGAAAAGATCACTGACGGCGTCTACGGCCATCAGGTCACTGTGGCCGGGGCCAGCGAACTGGCTCAGCTGGCTGTTTCCTTTAACGCCATGTCTGTGGCCCTGGCCCAGAAACAGCAGGAACTGTCCGATCAGCTGCAGCAGCTTGAGGCCATGAACCAGGATCTCAAGCTGGCCCGTGAAGAGGCAATCAGATCTGAAAAGCTGGCCTCGGTCGGGTTACTGGCCGCTGGTACCGCCCATGAGATCGGCACGCCGCTGGCCTCGGTCATGGGCTATGCCGAACTGCTGGGCCAGGAGCTGGCCGGGCAGCCGGTACAGGCCGACTATCTGCGCCGTCTGCAGGAAGGCTGCAGCCGGATCGACCGGATTGTCAGGGGATTGCTTGAATATGCCCGGCCCAAGGCGGCCAGCTGCGAATCGTTTACCCTGCAGGCGCTGGTGCAGCACACAGTGGAGCTGGTGCAGCACCAGGGGATGCTGAAAGAGGTGACAATAGATCTGCAGGCAACTCCCGGTTTACCGCCGGTGCTGCTGGATCCCCATCAGCTGCAGCAGGTACTTTTGAATCTGCTCCTGAATGCAGCTGATGCCATGCCAAGCGGAGGGCGGCTGGAGATTGCCATCAGTGTCGAAACATCAGGAACTCACCAACTGCTGCAGGTGCAGGACAGCGGCTGTGGCATAGCAGCGGCAGATCTACCCCGGTTGTTTGATCCGTTTTTTACCACCAAGGAACCGGGCAAGGGCACTGGCCTGGGACTGGCCATTGCGGCCCGGATCATTGAAGGATTTGGCGGCAGCATCACTGCAACCAGCGTGGTGGGCCAGGGCAGCTGCTTCAGTCTGCGTCTGCCGCTGCACGGAAAAGGATGTACAAGACCATGACCCAGCCGCGAATCCTGATTGTTGATGATGAAGAGAACCTGCGTCACCTGCTTGCCATTATGCTGCATAAGCAGGGCTATCAGGCTGATACTGCCGTTGATGGCAAGGCTGCCCTAGACCGTCTGGCATCAGATGCCTATGACTATATCCTCTGTGATATCAGGATGCCGGAGATGGATGGCCGCACCTTTCTGCAGCAAGCCCTCCAGCGGGGAATAACCGCTCCGATCATCATGATGACCGCCTACGGAACCATTGAAACAGCTGTGGACTGCATGCAGCTGGGGGCCTACGATTTCATCTCCA
>CAZYMK010000526.1:0-2032 GCA_964648885.1 uncultured Geobacter sp.
GCCCCTTCCACCAGCATGAAATCATATTTCCCGGCCAGACGGCGGTAACAGGAGGCGATCCGCTCAAAGTCAATCCGCACACCATCCCGCTCTGCCGCCTCCACCGGCGCGATCGGCTCCCGCAGACAGTAGGGGGCTACATCCTCATCGTACTCAACCCCGGCCGCCCAGGCCAGCAGCTCGGCATCATCGGAGATCAGCTCGCCGTTACGCTCACTGCAGCCGCTGGTGACCGGCTTCATCACCCCTACCCGCACCCCGCGCAACCGCAAGGCCCGCGCCAGGGCTGCCGTAACTATCGTCTTGCCAACACCGGTATCGGTACCGGTTACAAACAGCCCAAGGCTCATCGCACAAACTCCTTTGATGCCGTCAGGCCCAGATCAGCAATCAATCGCTGATCATCTGCGGGGCGACGGCCCTCTTTGGTCAGGTAATCACCGGTCATAACGCCGCTGGCGCCGGCCAGAAAGATCCAGGACTGCAGCTCGCGCAGATTACTCTGCCTGCCACCGCAGACCGTGATATGACCGTCAGGCAGCAACAGGCGGTACAGGGCGATGATATGCAGACAGGTCAGCGGTGTCAGCTGCTGCATGGCGGCTAACGGCGTGCCGACCACCGGGTCAAGGAAATTGATCGGTACCGAATCAACCTGCAGTTCCTGCAGGGTAAACGCCAGCTCTATCCGCTGCTCCATGCTCTCACCCAGACCAAACAGCCCGCCGCAACAGACCCGCAACCCTGCCTGTTTGGCCAGTCGTACCGTGGCAACATCATCTTCGTAGGCATGGGTAGTGCAAATCTGCGGAAAATAACTGCGGGCAGTCTCCAGATTATGGTGGTAGGTGACCAGGCCTGCCTCTTTCAGCGCCAGCAACGACTGCTGCTCGAGAATACCCAGTGAGGCCCCCGGTGCAACCGTTCCATCGGCTGCAAGCTGCCGTATCACGGAACAAATCCGCTCCAGCTCCTCGGCATTGCTGATACCGGTACCGCTGGTGACCATGCCGTAACAGGCTGAACCATTGTCAGCAGCAGCCCTGCCGCCTGCAAGCAGGGTTGCCTGCGGCAACAACGGGTAGGTGACTGCGCCGGTGGCATGAAATGATGATTGGGCACAGAAGGCACAGTCTTCCGCGCAGAGGCCGGATTTGGCGTTGATGATACTGCAGAGGGCTATCCGGTTATCAAAAAAATGATGCCTGACTCTGGAGGCAGCTGCAAAGAGTACCGGCAGGTCATGGTCCGGCAACGCTGCCAAGACAAGGGCCTGATCCAGGTCAAGCCGGTTTCCGGCAATCACGGCATCAGCAAGCTGATAGAGATGGTCTCGGTTCATGCCGGTTGGGTACCATGCAGCACGGTTGCTTGTCAACCGGGACCACTTGCTGCAGAAAGGCTTCTCGACTTGAATCCAGGCAGCACGTTAATTTTCAATAATATAACAACGGTTCGATTGACGTCTGAACCATTTGCGCTATACTTCACACCTGCGTGTTACGATATCAAAGACAGTACCCTGCAGGGACAGCTGTCATTACTACCCGCCGCTTCACGGCATAGATCAAGGAGGAACATCATGAAAAGGCTGTTCGCGCTGGTTGTTACGGTTGCCGTAACGCTCTTGGCCACAACTGTTTTTGCTGCAGAGATGAAGATGATCGGCACCATAACCGCCATAAAAATGGTGGGAACCGGCGCAGAAATGACCCTGAAGGATCGCAGGACCGATGCACCGATCGTACTGCAGGCACGGGACAATGCAACCATGGAAAAGATCAAGGATCGCAAGGTGCGGGTTGGTGATGAGCTGCGGATTCGTTACGATGGTGACAGCAAGATCATCAAGACTGTTCAAAAGAGCGCTGGCTGCTGACGGCAAGCACAGATAAGAGAAAACAGGTCCTGCCTTGAAAGGCCCGCACGGTGCGGGCCTTTTTTCATAGGTATCAGCCAGTTACCGAGACCACTTCGTCATAGGTGGTGACCCCTTCCAGCATCTTGCGGATAGCCAGCCGTCGCAACGAAC
>CAZYMK010000527.1:0-2019 GCA_964648885.1 uncultured Geobacter sp.
ATGCCCTTTCTCCCCTGCAGACACTGGCACGTGGTTTTGCTGTGGTTGAACGGTGTGCGGATAACAGGAGTATCAGAAGCTCGGTAGAGCTTGAGGTGGGAAGCCGGATTCGGCTGCGGCTTCATCAGGGAACTGCCCGCTGCCTTGTGGAAGAGCTCCATGATATCAAAGGTTAGAGTTCCTCAGGGGTAAATGCAACTACCTGATCAATGGTTTCTGCTCCGGTTACCAGCATGATCAGCCGATCGACCCCCAGGGCAATGCCGGCAGCAGGAGGCATGGCAGACATTTCGGCCAGAAACTTCTCTGGGAGCGGTAACGGCTGTTTACCCAGGGAAACCCGAATCAGGTTGCTCTCCATGAAACGGGAACGCTGTTCATGCGGGTCAGTCAGCTCACTAAACCCATTTGCAAGTTCAATTCCTGCCAGGTACAGCTCAAAACGTTCAGCAAAGAGTGGGTTATCCGGCTTGATCCGTGACAAGGCAGCCAACTGTCGAGGGTAATCCACTAACAAGACCGGAGCGTCAAGTTTCGACAATCCCGGTTCAACAGTCTCGATCAACAACGTGTCAAACAGCCCTTTTTGCAGAGCCGTCAAGGCGCTGACCTTGGCAAAACGCAAAAACGCCTCCTGAACGCTGATATGGTGCCAGGGGGCGTTTGGACATATTTTTGCGGTTTTATGCCTGAATAAACCATCAGGTATACACTCGGCAGCGATCACGGTAAGCAGACCTTTACAGTCAGCCATCAGATCCTGATAATCTGCGTTACTGCGGTACCATTCCAACAGGGTAAATTCAGTCAGGTGGCGCGTACCACGTTCATCAGCCCTCCAGCAACGACTGATCTGGAAAATCCGTTCGTGACCACGACAAAGCAGTCGTTTCATGCAGATTTCAGGTGAGGTCTGGAGCTGCCAGGGGAGGGCATTGACCGGATCAATATACTCTTCTGGTGCGTTGGCTGGAATACGAGCGGGGGTTTCAACTTCAAGAAACCCCCGCTCGGTAAAATATGATCGCATGGTCTGCATGACCTGCGCCCGCCTGTGCAGGGCACTCGATCCTGCCATAAAACTATTTCACCCTGGTTGAGTACTCGCCGTTACGGGTGTCAATTACAACCAGTTCACCTTCTTCAATAAAGGGGGGTACTCGTAACACATAGCCGGTTTCCAGAGTTGCCGGCTTTGAATCACTGCCGGAGGTATCACCTTTGACCCACGGATCAGTCTGGGTGACCCGTAGATTCATGAAGTTAGGCAGGGTAACCCCGATCGGTTTATCTCCGAACAACAAAATGGAGACCTTGGTGTTCTCCAACAGGAAGTTTTTGGCATCACCGACCGCATCTTCCTCCATAACCACCTGCTCATATGATTCCTGGTCCATAAAGGTGTAATGGGTGCCTTCCTTGTACAGGTACTCCATGTCTTTTTCTTCCAGTTTTGCTGGTTCAAAGTTTTCACCGGAGCGGTAGGTCCGGTCAAGAATCACGCCACTGATCATGTTCTTCAGCTTGCATTTATATAAAGCCTGGCCTTTACCCGGCTTCACAAAGTCAAATGCAGTCACTACGTACGGATTGCCATCAATCGTCAGTTTGGCGCCTTTTTTCAGATCGGCAACAGACAGCATATAAGCTCCTCACACAATAAAATAAACAGCACAAGACACACAGTACAACAGGCTGTGTCCCAAGCCATCCGTGAAAAAGTTATGACACGTGTTTATAAAGTTATTTAGCCCGGTAGGTGATTCGTCCGCGGGTCAGGTCATAGGGGGAGAGTTCTACAGTCACCTTGTCGCCGGGAAGTATTTTGATGAAATATTTTCTCATCTTTCCGGAAATATGGGCCAGTACAACGTGGTCGTTTTCGAGCTTGACTCGAAACATGGCATTGGGTAGCGGCTCAATAACCGTACCTTCAACTTCAATTGCTTCTTCTTTACTCATACAACTGCAGACTCCTTTGCTTTGCAGGTTAAATGCGGCGTTACCTTAACGGCAATA
>CAZYMK010000528.1:0-2017 GCA_964648885.1 uncultured Geobacter sp.
TCTGTTGAATGATCAGGATGAGACCGCCACCCGTTTGAGCAGGTGCAGTTCGTCCAGCACCTTGCCGGATCCCAGCACCACGCAGTCCAGCGGGTTTTCGGCAATCAGCACCGGCACCTTGGTGATCTCCCGCAGCAGCACATCCAGGTTACGCAGGCCCGCACCGCCGCCGGCCAGGAAGATCCCCTTGTCGACGATGTCGGCAGCCAGTTCGGGCGGCGTACGTTCCAGGCACTGACGGACCGTATCTACTATGGCGTTGACCGCCTCTTTCAGGGCATCGCGGATCTCGTCCGAGTTGATCTCGATGGTCTTGGGGATACCGGAGACCAGGTCACGTCCCTTGACCGCCATGGTCAGAACCTCCGGACCGGGGTAGGCCTCGCCGATCTCGATCTTGATCGCTTCCGCCATCCGCTCGCCGATCTGCAGGTTATACTTGCGCTTGATGTACTGCACGATGGATTCATCCATCTTGTCGCCACCCATCCGGGTGGACTGGGAGTAAACAATACCGGCCAGGGAGATGACCGCCACCTCGGTGGTGCCGCCGCCGATATCCACAATCATGTTGCCCGATGCCTCGGTGATCGGCAGACCGGCACCGATGGCGGCTGCCATCGGCTCTTCAATCAGGTAGACCTCGCGGGCACCGGCTGACTCAGCCGACTCCTTGACCGCCCGCTTCTCCACCTGGGTGATGCCGGAAGGGACGCAGATCACGATCCGGGGGCGCACCAGGGTCTTGCGGTTGTGGACCTTATGGATAAAGTAACGCAACATCTCTTCAGTAATGTCAAAATCAGCGATGACTCCATCCTTCATCGGCCTGATGGCCGTGATGGAGCCGGGGGTACGGCCCAGCATCTGCTTGGCTTCCATCCCCACCTTCAGCACCTTCTGCTGGCCGGTGGGCATCCGCTGTACCGCCACCACCGACGGCTCACGCACCACAATCCCCTTCCCCTTCAGGTAGACCAAGGTGTTGGCCGTGCCAAGATCAACAGCCAGGTCATTGGAAAAAAGGCCGAACAGCGAATCAAATATCTTAAACATGGGGAATTCCTTTCACCAAAAATGGTCGTAAAGATTAACAGACCGTGCGGTTCAATGCAAGAATGAAAACAGGTTTCCCGGGGGCAACGCCGCGCTATCTCCTTGACTTTGCATACGCTTGACTATACTTTACATCAATTTTGCCGGATGCTCATGATGGAGAACCTGACCATGGACTACAAAGCCACCCTGAATCTGCCCCAAACCGATTTCCCGATGAAGGCCAACCTGTACCAGCGAGAGCCGCAACTGCTCAAGCGATGGGAGGAGCTGGATCTGTACGGAACGATTGAAGCTGCCGGTAAGGACAAACCGGTCTATATGCTGCATGACGGTCCCCCCTACGCCAACGGCCATACCCATATCGGTCATGCCCTCAACAAGACCCTGAAAGACATCGTACTGAAGGTCAAGCGGATGGAGGGTTTCCACGCCCCTTATGTGCCGGGCTGGGACTGCCACGGCCTGCCGATTGAACTCCAGGTAGAGAAGAACCTGGGAGCAAAAAAGCAGCAGATGACCAAGGCCGAGATGCGCAAGGAATGCCGCGTCTACGCCAAAAAATTTATCGACATCCAGAAGGAAGAGTTCAAGCGGCTTGGTGTGCTGGGTGACTGGGAGCATCCCTACCTGACCATGACCAATGAGTACGAGGGACTGACCGCTGCGGAGCTGGCCAAGTTTGCCCACAACGGCGGCCTGTACCGTGGACGCAAGCCGGTGCACTGGTGCTCTTCCTGCGTAACCGCCCTGGCCGAGGCCGAGGTTGAGTACGCCGACCACACCTCCCCCTCCATCTTTGTCAAGTTCCCGCTTAAGGACGATATCAGTGGTGATGTTCCGGCCCTGGCCGGCAAGCCGGTCTTTGTGGTGATTTGGACCACCACCCCCTGGACCATCCCGGCCAACCTGGCCATCTCGCTGCACCCGGAGTTTGACTACTGCGCGGTAGAGGTGGATG
>CAZYMK010000529.1:0-2016 GCA_964648885.1 uncultured Geobacter sp.
TACAGCTCCTGCATCCGGGCAAAGAAATCCAGCCCCATATCAACCGGTGCGGCCTGTTCGTCTGCCGCAGCCCCGCCTTCAAACAGCTCGGCCGGTATCTCGGCCAGAAACCGGCTGGCTGTCCGTTCTTCCCAGGTGCCGTATTTACGTCGGCGCAGACAGCGTGAAATGGTCAGCCGTTCACGGGCACGGGTGATGCCGACATAGCAGAGGCGCCGTTCTTCCGCCACTTCCGGGTCTTCATCCATGGAGCGGTGGTGCGGCAGCATTCCTTCCTCAAGCCCCACCAGAAAGACCTGCGGAAACTCCAGCCCTTTGCTGGCATGCAACGACATCAGGGTCACCGCGTCCTGTTGCTTGTCACCGTCATCGCCGGTTTCACGACGGTTGTCTTCCAGCAAGGCGATCCGTTCAAGAAAGGCTGCCAGTCCAGCGCCGGGGTTCCGCTCTTCAAATCCGGCCAATGCGTTGATGACCTGCTCGATGTTTTCGATCCGCTTGCGGGCCTGCACGGGATTGTCAATGGTGCGGTACAGCTCTTGATTGATCCCCAGCCGCTTGAACAGGGCCGTGGCCTGGGCAGCCATGTTGGTGGCGCTGAAACTGCCCAGCTCCTGCATGATCAGGCTGTGGAATCCGGTTACCGCCTTGCGGGCCGCTTCACTTAAGCCCTCTATCTCTGCTGCCCTGCCGAGGGTGTCAAACAGGGGTGCGCTGTACTCCAGGGACCACTGTTGCAGCCGCAGCAGTGTGGTATCGCCAATGCCGCGCCGGGGGAAGTTGATGGTCCTGACCAAGGCGGCCTCATCCCGTGGGTTGGCCAGTACCGCCAGGTATGACAGGGCATCCTTGACCTCTTTCCGCTCAAAGAACTTCTGCCCCCCCACCAGGATGTACGGTATCCCCTCCATCCGTAGCGCCTCCTCATAGGCCCGGCTCTGGGCATTGGAACGGTAGAGCACAGCAAAGTCACGCCAGGGGCGCTGGTTACGATACTGAGCCAGCTGCAGCTGTTCCACCACCAGACGGGCCTCATCATCATCGGTGTCTGCCACCAGCAGAGAGATCAGCTCACCACTGCCGGATGCGGTCCAGAGCTGCTTGTCACTACGCTTGTTATTGTTACCGATCACGGCATTGGCCGCTGCCAGGATCGTGCCGGTCGAGCGATAGTTCTGTTCAAGCTTGATCACGTTGCAGCCGCGATGTTCGTGTGAAAAGTTGAGGATATTGGCCACATCAGCCCCACGCCAGCCGTAGATAGCCTGATCATCATCGCCAACCACACAAAGGTTGCCATGCTGTCGGGCCAGCAGTGAGATTAGCTGATACTGCCCGGCATTGGTATCCTGATATTCATCCACCATCAGGTAGCGAAAACAGCCCTGCCAGTGCTGCTGTACCTCCGGCAGCTCTGTCAGCATCTGCACCGTCAGCATGATGATGTCGTCAAAATCAATGGCGTTGTAAGCACGCAGCTGTTGCTGATACCGGGGATAGGCCTGTGCGGCAACCCTTTCAAGCGGAGTACCGGCCTGGACAGCATACTGTTCCGGCTTCATAAGCCGGTTCTTGGCCATGGAAATCTGCCAGCGGACCTGATCCGGGGGATACTGTTTGGTGTCGATGTTAAGGTCTGAAAGCACCTGCCGCACCACGCCGGATTGGTCACTGTCACCGTAGATGGTGAAGTTGGGCTTGTATCCCAGCCGACGGATGTCACGGCGCAGAATGCGCACCCCCAGCGAGTGAAAGGTGCTGATCAGCATCCCCTCTGCCTTGCTACCGACTGCACGCCTGACCCGCTCCTGCATCTCCCGGGCTGCCTTGTTGGTGAAAGTAACGGCAAGGATCTGCCCGGCAGGTACTTTCAGTCTGGTCAGCAGATGGACAATCCGGCTGGTGATTACCTGGGTCTTGCCGGAACCGGCACCGGCCAGCACCAGCAGCGGGCCTTCCGTATGCTGCACCGCAGTAAACTGTTCGGGATTAAGCTGCGACATGGTTCCTCGTGTC
>CAZYMK010000530.1:0-2016 GCA_964648885.1 uncultured Geobacter sp.
CACAACCTGCTTATCAAGAGTGGTGGAGGGACAAGGCCCGACGAAACCACAGCAACCGGCCCTCTGCAAGGGCGTCAGGTGCTAAATCCTGCCGCAAGGCGAAGATGAGCGTGGCGCTTCTGAGTCCATCCAAAGCCCC
The DNA here is from genome assembly GCA_964648885.1 of uncultured Geobacter sp. Lineage (GTDB taxonomy): Bacteria > Desulfobacterota > Desulfuromonadia > Geobacterales > Pseudopelobacteraceae > Trichlorobacter. The sequence continues at coordinate 140 of CAZYMK010000530.1, forward strand.
TGCTCATGACAGGGGCTTTTTGCATGTCGATCGGTGTTGTTCAGGAACAGTCCATAACCTTTGATGCGGGCATCCGGCTTGAGAGCGGTCGTATCCTGGCACCGGTCACGCTGGTGTATGAGCAGTACGGCTGCTTGAATACAGACCGTTCCAATGCGATTCTGGTGGAACACGCCTGGACCGGTGATGCCCACCTGGCCGGCAAACGGAACGCCGAGGAGACCAAGCCGGGCTGGTGGGATGCCATTGTCGGCCCCGGCAAACTGCTGGATACCGACCGCTACTGCGTCATCTGTTCCAATGTGATCGGCTCCTGCTACGGCTCCACCGGACCCGCCTCCATCAACCCCCGCACCGGCAAACGCTACAACCTCTCGTTCCCGGTCATCACGGTACGGGATATGGTTCGTGCCCAGGAACTGCTGATAACCCAGCTGGGCATCAAGCGACTGCTCTGCGTCATGGGAGGCAGCATGGGCGGCATGCAGGCCCTGGAATGGGCGACCCAGTATCCGGAGCGGGTCTCTTCTGTTATTGCCCTGGCAACCACCCCGCGCCCTTCGCCCCAGGCCATATCACTGAACGCCGTTGCCCGCTGGGCTATTTTTAACGATCCTGCCTGGAAAAAGGGGGAGTACAAGCACAACCCCAAAGACGGCCTGGCCCTGGCCAGGGGGATCGGTCATATCACGTTTTTGTCGGATGAATCGATGTGGCAGAAGTTTGATCGTCGCTTCTCTGCCAGAGACGGCCTGTTTGACTTTTTCGGCCAGTTTGAAGTGGAGCGTTATCTGAATTATAACGGCCACAACTTTGTCAGCCGCTTTGATGCCAACTCCTTCCTCTACCTGGCCAAGGCACTGGACCTGTACGATGTGGCCTGGGGGTATGAATCCATGGCCGATGCCTTCAGCCGGGTACAGGTGCCGATCCAGTTCTTTGCCTTCAGTTCCGACTGGCTCTACCCGCCATACCAGACCGAAGAGATGGCACACTGCCTGCAAGGATTAGGCAAAGAAGTGGAGTACCATCTGATTCAGTCCGCCTACGGTCATGACGCCTTTCTGCTGGAGCATGAGGCCTTCACCCCGATGGTCCGTGCTTTGCTGGAGCGGGTTTCCCGCTAAACCGATGAAGCTCTCCAGCAGGGTTGATCCCAAACTCTGGCGGTCCCTGCGCAACGGTATTGGTCGGGCCATTGCCGATTTTGGGCTGATCAATCACGGCGACCGGATCTGTGTGGGTCTCTCCGGCGGCAAGGATTCCCTGCTGCTGCTCATGCTGCTGCGGGAGCTGCAGCAGCGGGCGCCGATCAGCTATGAACTGCTGCCGGTCACCATTGATGCCGGTTTTGAGCGGTTTGACACTGCTGCAATCCGCAGTTTTACCGAACAGCTGGGGCTGCAACTGGTGGTCGAACAGACCGACCATGCCGCCCTGATCAACACCAAGCTGCGCCCCGGCTCATCCTGCTGTTCATTCTGCGCCCGACTCAAACGAGGCGCCCTGTATGGCGCAGCCCGCCGACTGGGCTGCAATCTGCTGGCCCTGGGCCATCACCGCGATGACTTTATCGAGACCCTGCTGCTGAACCAGTTTTTTATCGGCACCCTCAAGGCGATGGCTCCAAGAATGTTGTGCGATAATGGCGACATCACCGTGATCCGGCCCCTGGTCTATGTTGCTGAAGAGGATATCATCACTGCCGTACAGCAAGCCGGGATCACCGCTGTCCGCTGTAACTGTCCGGTGGCCGATGCCGATCAGCAGCGTCAGCGTATGAAGCAGCTCCTGGCTACACTGGAACAGGAAATCCCCCGGATCAAAAACAGTCTGCTGGCAGCGCTGGGCAAGGTGCAGCCTCGTCATCTGCTGGA
>CAZYMK010000531.1:0-2004 GCA_964648885.1 uncultured Geobacter sp.
ATAAAGAACATAGACGGTATCACCAAAGAGTCCACCGAGGCGTTAATCGCAGAGACCCTGTCGGTGTATCCCGAAAAAGCCAAAAAGAAGCGTGCGCCCCACCTTGGTGCCAATGATCAGGGATCAGGCAGCGCCTGCGTCAAGTCCAACAAGAAGACCGTACCTGGCGTTATGTCGGCCCGAGGCTGTGCCTACGCCGGTGCCAAGGGTGTGGTCTGGGGGCCGATCGGCGATATGGTGCACGTCTCCCACGGTCCGGTTGGCTGCGGCTGGTACTCATGGGGTACCCGGCGCAACCTGGTCTCCGGTATCAACGGTGTGACCCAGTTTGCCATGCAGTTTACTTCCGACTTTCAGGAAAAGGATATTGTCTACGGCGGCGACAAGAAGCTGAAGACCCTGCTGGAAGAGGCCAAAGGGCTGTTCCCGCTGGCCAAGGGGATCTCGGTGCTGTCCGAATGTCCGGTGGGCCTGATCGGTGACGATATCAACTCGGTTGCCAAGCAATCAGCCAAAGAGCTGGACCTGCCGATCATCCCTTGTAACTGCGAAGGGTTCCGTGGCGTTTCCCAGTCGCTGGGTCACCATATCTCTAACGATACCATCCGTGACTATATCATTGAAACCCGCGAATTTGCGGAGCCATCCAGTCCTTATGACATCGCCCTGATCGGCGATTACAACATTGGCGGCGATGTCTGGGCAGCCAAATCACTGCTGGAAGAGATTGGCCTGAATGTCAAGGCCACCTGGACCGGCGATGGTGAGCTGGACAAGATTGCCGCCACCCATCAGGTCAAGCTGAACCTGATCCACTGCTACCGCTCCATGAACTACATGTGCAAGGTGATGGAAGAAAAGTACGGCATCCCCTGGCTGGAGTTCAATTTCTTTGGCCCCACCAAGATCCGGGAAAGTCTCCGCGCCATAGCCGAGCGGTTTGACGACACCATCAAGGAGAATGTTGAGCGTGTGATCGCCAAGTATGACCCGATCATGCAGGCCATCATCGATGAATACAAACCACGGCTGGATGGCAAGAAGGTGATGTTGCTGGTAGGTGGTCTGCGCCCCCGCCACACCATCGGCGCCTACGAAGATCTGGGGATGGAGTGCGTTGGTTCTGGCTACGAGTTTGCCCATACCGATGACTACGACCGGACCGCACCGGAGATGCCCAATGCTACGGTGGTTTATGACGACCCGTCCGAGTACGAGTTTGAGAAGTTTGCCCATGCCTTAAAGCCTGACCTGATCGGCTCAGGCATCAAAGAGAAGTATGTCTTCCAGAAAATGGGCATACCGTTCCGCCAGATGCACAGCTGGGATTATTCCGGCCCGTACCACGCCTACCAGGGCTTTGAGATCTTTGCCCGGGATGTGGATATGGCGGTGAACAGCCCGACCTGGAAACTGGTGAAAGCACCTTTTTAGGGTCAAGCAGCAAGGGTCAAGGGTCAAGATTTTACAAACCCCTGACCCTTGACCCTTGACCCTTGACCCTAGAGCGCCATATGACAGATTGGTCATTGGCGTAGAAATGGAGAAAGATCATGGCTAACCTACTCGGACTTGAAGTCAAAAAAATAGTCGAAACCCCGCCGGAAGAGATAGAACGGGTCCAGAATTGGATCAACAGCGAAGAGTATAAAGAAAAGAACTTTGCCCGTCAGGCACTGGTGATCAACCCGGCCCATGCTTGCCAGCCCCTGGGTGCCCAGCTGGCAGCCCATGGTTTTGAAGGTACCCTGCCGTTTGTGCATGGCTCACAGGGCTGCGCTTCCTACTATCGTTCCACCCTGAACCGTCACTTTCGCGAGCCTGCTCCGGCGGTTTCCGATGCCATGACCGAAGACGGCGCGGTGTTCGGTGGTCAGAACAACCTGCATGAAGGACTTGAGAATGCGGTGGCCCTGTATAAACCCAAGATGATTGCGGTCTTCACCTCCTGCATGCCGGAGGTGATCGGCGACGACCTGACCGCCTTTATCAAGAATGCCCGTC
>CAZYMK010000532.1:0-2004 GCA_964648885.1 uncultured Geobacter sp.
TGGGTCAACTGCATCAGCCCGGCATTGGTAAGACCGACCACCATAACCGTGGTGATTGAGGAAGATTGCACAAAGCAGGTAACCGCAAGCCCCACCAGGACAGCCAGAAAGCGGTTGGTTGTTAATGATGAGATCGCTTTGCGGATCAATCCCCCTGAAAGCATCTGCAGGCTGTCGGAGAGATACTTCATGCCCAGGACAAAGATTCCGAGTCCGCCTATGGCAGTATACGCCATCTTGAATGGTTCAATCATTGCTATACCTTTTGTATGATAATCGGATTTATGGACTTCACAAAAAACGTCTGTATGCTACAGGCATGTTACAGATATGTAAAGAGGACGATGCGTCAGGTGCCAGGGCAATGGCCATAGGTGCTGTTGGCCTGCTCAAAAAATCTTCTGAATGCTCCATCCGGCAAGATAATGCCATACTCTGGCAGCAAAAAAGGTCTTAAGACCTGAATTCGGAGCTGTAACCTAAATGACACAAACAGTGCGTGCCATCCGTTGGCGACTTTTCTGTACCCTGGCCCTGCTGTATATCCTGGTTTATTTTTACCGGGTGTCGTTGGCTGTGGTTTCTGAGGATGTCAGCCGTGACCTGAGCCTGACACCGGAACAACTGGGGGCTCTGGCCGGAGTGCTGTTCTATGTCTATGCTGTGGCGCAGCTGCCGCTGGGGCCGCTGATCGACCGGGTCGGGCCGCGTCTGGTGATGTCAGTCTGCGGGCTGCTGACCACGGTGGGGGGAATCCTGTTTGCCCGGGCCGAGCAGCTGGCAACCGCCATGGCCGGCCGGGTGTTGATCGGTGTTGGCACCGCCTCGGTTCTGATGGCTACCTTTACGCTCTTCAGCCGCTGGTACACCCGGCAGGAGTTCAGCCGCGTGTCAGGATTGATGGTGTCAGTGGGTAATCTGGGTAATCTGGCTGGAACAGCTCCCCTGGCGTTTGCGGTCGGATGGCTTGGGTGGCGGGATTCGTTTCTGGTGATTGCCCTGCTGCAGGGGCTGGTAACGCTCCTGGTCTTTCTGAAGGTGCAGGATCAACCGCCAATGGCGGCTGAACAGGAGCTGGTCCGTGATCAGGCTGCACCGACCATGCTGCAGGCATGGGGTGTGCTGGCCCGCGACCGTTCCTTCTGGCTGCTGACCGGTGTGGCTTTTTTCTGGTACGGCAACTACCTGGCAGTGCAGGGGTTGTGGGGCGGCCCCTATCTGATGCACCTGCTGCAGCTGTCCCGGGAAGGGGCAGGCCAGATGCTGATGTGGACCTCGGTGGGATTTATCATCGGCTCGCCGCTGATGGATACTCTGGCCCGACGGCTGTTCCGCTCCTACAGCCGGACCCTGCTGGCCGGTCAGCTGTGCCTGACCGTACTGATGACCGGCTTCCTGGGGTGGCTGCCGCTGCTGTCAGGCTGGGCCATGGCCTGCTACTTTTTGATGATAGGGCTGACCGTCTCCAGCGGGGTGATGATCTACCCGATTATCCGTCAGAGCATACCGGTAGCCATGGTGGGTACCGGCCTGACCTCGCTTAACTTCTTTGTGCTGCTGGGGGCTGCCACAACGCAGCAGCTTATGGGAGTGATGATTGAACGCAGCGGAGGCTACACCCAGGCCGGGTTCAGGGCTGCCTTTGCCCTGCCGGCAGCAGGGCTCTTGGTGGCTAGTCTGCTGTTTCTGCTGGCGCGCAACAGCCCGACAGGCGCTGAGTAAGCAAGACCGCTTCAGCCGGCTTTGTATCCAAGCTGCAGGATGGGTGGTGGTGGGCTGTGCAAGGTCATGGCCGTGCCGCTTACCGGATGCAGGAAGCCCAGTTGAGCCGCATGCAGGTGGTAGCCGGGATCGCCGGGCAGTGCCGTGCTGTGAGGAAGAGGAAGTCCGCCACTGCAGTAGAGTGGATCACCCACCAGGGGATGACCGGCTGCAGCCAGGTGGATCCGGATCTGGTGGGGCCGTCCGGTGCTGATCAGTACCGCGCAGAGAAACCGGTCAGGC
>CAZYMK010000533.1:0-2003 GCA_964648885.1 uncultured Geobacter sp.
TGAGGCTGCCGCCATTGCCCGGATGCAGGCCAGCTACCGGGGGGTCTGGGTCTTTATTGAGCAGAACGAGGGTGAGGCGGCCAAGGTCTCCTGGGAACTGCTGGGCAAGGGCAAAGAACTGGCTGACAAGCTGGGGGTCGAGCTGTCTGCAGTGGTGATCGGCCACAAGGTAGAGACGCTCTGCCGCGAGTCGTTCAGTTACGGTGCGCAAAAGGCCTACCTGCTGGATGCGCCGCTCTACGCCGATTACCGTACCCAGCCCTATCTGGAGGCAATGTGTCATCTGATCCATCAGCACAAGCCGGAGGTGATCCTGATGGGGGCCACCGGCATGGGACGCGACCTGGCAGGGGCCGTGGCAACCCGTGTAGCCACCGGCCTGACCGCCGATTGCACCGGCCTGGATATCGACGACAAACGTAACCTGATGCAGACCCGCCCTGCCTTTGGCGGTAACATCATGGCCACCATCATGTGTGATAAGTACCGGCCCCAGATGGCCACGGTGCGGCCCCACGTGATGCATATGCCGGAGCAGCAGCCTGGTGCAACCGGACAGATCATCAAAGACAGCTACGTTATGTCTGAGGAACAGGTGTTGGTCAAGGTGCTGGAGATCATCCGGGACGGCGACAGCAAGCACAAGGTGGATATCGGCGGCGCCGAGTTCATCATCTCCGGCGGTCGCGGCATGATGGGGCCGGAGAACTTTACCATGCTGGAAGAGCTGGCCAAAGAGCTGCACGGCGTTGTGGGGGGCTCCCGCTCGGCCGTTGATGCCGGCTGGCTGGGCCATGACCGCCAGGTGGGCCAGACCGGCAAGACCGTCCGTCCCAAGATCTACATTGCCTGCGGTATCTCCGGCGCCATCCAGCACCTGGTGGGAATGCAGGATTCGGACCTGATCATTGCCATCAACCGCGACAAGGATGCGCCGATCTTTGAGGTGGCCCACTACGGCATCGTGGGTGACCTGTTCCAGGTGGTGCCGGCCCTGACCCGGAAGATCAGAGAGCTGAAGGCGAGGGTAAAAGGGCACGGGTCACGAACGACGTAACGAGCCCCCTGACCCTTGACCCCTGACCCTTGACCCTTTTAGAGGTACAACTATGACACCAACACCGACGATCTTTGCGCCGATCTTCATTTTCGCCACCGCCCTGTTTCTGTACAGCTGCTGGAAGCGGCTCTCGCTGACCGCCCTGGGGCGTCCGGAAGAGCGGCTTGACAACCTGGGACAGCGGATCAGCGACACCCTGACCTACGCCTTTGCCCAGAAGCGGGTGCTGGCCAAGCCGTCCGGCCTGATCCATGTGGCCATCTTCTGGTGCTTCCTGGTGCTGATGGTGGCCAATACCGAGTTCCTGCTGCACGGCCTGTTCCCCTCCCTAAGCTTCACCAAGCTGCCGGACGGGCTGTTCATGCCGCTGATGCAGATGATCGACGTGGTCTCGCTGATGACCCTGCTGGCGGTGATCGCCGCTGCAGTCAGGCGGCTGGTGGTGCCGCCCTATCCGGAGGCCCGCACCTTTGAGGCGTTCTTCATCCTGTTTCTGATCGCCACTCTGATGCTGGCCAACTTCGGGGTCAATGCCGCCAAGATCTCCACCATGCAGGGCAGCACCCTGGAACTGGCCAAGAGCATCATGCCGATATCGGCCCTGTTTGCCCCCTACATTCCGGCTGATACCGCCAAACTGGTCCACGACCTCTCCTGGTGGGCCCATGCCCTGGTGCTGCTGCTGTTCATGAACCTGCTGCCGTTAAGCAAGCATTTTCACATCATCACCGCCATTCCCAACGTGCTGCTGCGCCGTCAGGACAACCCGCCCCTGCCGGAGCGGGAGATCTTCAAGGCCGGCAACAGCTTCGGAGTGGACCAGGTGGACGGGTACAGCTGGAAGGGGCTGCTGGATGCCTTCTCCTGCACCGAGTGCGGCCGCTGCCAGATGGTTTGCCCGGCCGACCAGACCAGAAAACCGCTCAATCCCCGTACCGTGATT
>CAZYMK010000534.1:0-2001 GCA_964648885.1 uncultured Geobacter sp.
AAAGGCAGCAGTCAAAATGCTGAATGATGCCATTATGGTTGCAAAGCAGCCGAAGCAGGAAGCACCGAAGCAGGAAGCACCGAAGCAGGAAGCACCGAAGAAGTAAGCTCTTGTCCGTATACAAGCTGTACAAGCGGGCCATCCATCCGGGTGGCCCGCTTTTGTAAGGGAAGGCAGCGGTGTATGGCTTCGCAGGAAGTCGATTTTAAAAAAGGCCTTTTTAGTCTTAATGAGTTGACATTCGTGAGTTCTGATGCAAAATAGCTGCTGGATGCACGTTTGAGGCACCACACTACAACGGTAAACGGTCATAGTTGCAGGCTCGGGAACGGCATGCGCAAAGAGTTCAGAAAAAAAATAACGCGGCAGTGGCTGGTGCTGGCAGTGGTGCTGGTATTGATCGGCGGTGCCGTGGCCCACAACATCTACAAGATGCACCAGGATCTGGCGCAGGGGGAACAACAGCGCCTGCTGACGCAATCGCAGGTAGTGGCAAAGACACTGGAAGGGCAGTTTGAGGCGGCGGAACGGGTGCTCAAACTGCTCAGTTCTGAACTGCATGGACGTGATGAGTCAGCGTGGGGCACGCTGGTGCCGGAAAAGCAGCTTGCCCTGCTGGTGGAGGCCATGCCGGCCTTCCGGGTTCTGAATCTGCTGGATGCCAACGGCAAGGTACGGCTCTCCAATCTGCCGGAGCTGGTGGGGATTGATCTCAGCCAGCGGGACTATTTCCAGTACGCCCGCAGTCATCAGCAGCAGAGTGGCCTGTTCCTGTCGGCTCCGTTCAAGACCAAGCTGAATGTATGGGGTATGAATCTTGTACGGGTGATCAAGGGACCCGGTAACACCTTTGGCGGGATTGTCAGCGTTACCCTTGACCCCGAGTATTTCAGAAGCTTCCTGGGAGCAGTCAACTACAGTGATGACATGCTGAGTGCCATTGTGCATGGCGAGGGTCTGGTGTATGCCACGGCACCGGAGCGGGAGCATATCAGCGGCAAGGACCTCAACCAGTCTGGTTCGCTATTCAACAGACATCGTGAAAGTGGCAATCCGGAGAGCATGTTCAGTGCAACCCTGCATGCCACCAATGATGAGCGGATGGTGGTGTTCAGGACCTTTCAGCCAGAGCAGCTGCAGCTGGACAGGCCGCTCTATATCCTTTCAAGCCGCTGTCTGGCTGCCATCACTGCTGACTGGCGTCGGCATGCCCGCTACCAGACGGTTACCTTTCTCCTGATCAGCCTGTTTTCAGGTCTGGTGCTGCTGGTGTATCAGCGACGCCTGTACCGTCAGGTGCTTGAGGCTGAGCTGGTGGATGCCCACTTGCGCAAGCTGACCCTGGGGGTGGAAAACAGTGCCAACGGCGTGTTGATCACTGATATTGAGGGGAACATCGAGTATGTGAACCGTAAGTTTACCCAGATTACCGGTTTCACCGCCCCGGAGGCCATCGGTAAGAAACCGAGCATCCTCAAATCGGAAGTAACCCCCCGCGAGGTGTTTGACGAGCTCTGGTCTACGCTGCTGCGCGGTGATGAATGGCACGGCGAGCTGATGAACCGCCGTAAAAACGGTGAGGTTTACTGGTCGTTTTCATCCATCAGCCCGCTGCGTAACGAAAATGGTGAGATCACCCACTTCATCGCCAATGTGGAGGATATCAACGAGCGCAAGAATGCCGAGGCCACTATTCAGCACCTGGCCTACTTTGATCCGCTGACCGATCTGCCCAACCGGCGGATGCTGCAGGACCGCCTTGAACAGGGGCTCAAGCGGAGCAGGCGTCAGGATGCCGGTATGGCGCTCTTATACATCGATCTGGACAGCTTCAAGCATGTCAACGACAGCCTGGGCCACCCGGCCGGTGACAGTCTGCTGCGAAATCTGGCCCGCAGGCTGGTGGCAGCGCTGCGGGATGATGATGTGGTCTGCCGCTTGGGCGGGGATGAGTTTGCCGTGATCCTGCATGATATCCACCATGATGAGGATGTGGTGCCG